>JBFIQH010000083.1:0-11939 GCA_041609735.1 Woeseiaceae bacterium
CGTTACGACGCGCCCGGGATCGTCCGGCGTTCCGCGATGGTCATGCGATCCCTGCCAGAAGCGGCGCGCCCAGCCATCGATACTGCCGTGGCGCGACTCGAGAAACGGAAAGTCCTGCTTCCAGATCAGGGATCCGTAGCCAAACACCCATGTCGGCGTCGCCGTCACGTTGCCACGCCAGCGCCGTGCACCGCGATGGCGCCAAGGCCCGGCTCCACACAGCTCTTGGGGCGGCGGCCGCGCTGTCCTATCAACAAAACTCCGCAAGGTACCGGCATGAAATAGGTCCAGGGAGGGGGAACGGCATTCTAACCGACGCCGAGTGGCAGAAACTCGTTTGGATTCGGCATTTGATGACCCGGCCGCTTGCCGTACCCGACAGCGGCTGGCGGTGTCTGCTTCTCCCGGAACCGGGTCGTTGTAAGACATTGCCGCCGTCACACCAGTCCCGCAGAAAAAGATCAGCAAAAGCTCTCCCCGTCCTCCATTCCTGCTGCTGTTGCCGCAGCAATCTGCGGTCGTCGCCCGAGGAGTCGTCCGCAATCTCGCGGACCAGACCCCCGGCGGCAATCTCAAGGGAGAGACCAACAATGAAAACTCAATTCGGCGCAGTACTCTATGCCGCGTACGTGGTCCTGGCGGGCTGCGGAGGCGGATCTTCGTCGTCGGGAGCGCCCAACAGTGCGCCGCCGCCACCGCCACTGCCGGCCGACCAAAAAACCGGTGGCCTGTGGTTCGGCACGCTGACATCGGACTCGAACATGGTAACCGAAGACCTCATCGCCCTCTCGGCGGACGATGGCCGCTTCCGGTTCCTGTCCGTCGACTCCGACGTCGCGTTCGTCGGCTTCTCGCAAACGATGGGGACCAGCCTGACCGGCACGGCACGCGCTTTTGCCGACTCCGGCGTCAACTGGCTGGACGGCAACCATGTCGTCGACGCCAGTATCACCGCCGTCATTACTGAACGGTCGACGATGTCTGGAAGCTGGGCGCTGGCGTCTGGCGAGTCGTTTACGTTCGACCTGACGTATGACTCGCTCTACGACAAGGACTCTGCCACCAGTCTGCTCGAAGACATCTGGACGGGCTACGACGACTTCGGCAATCCCGATATAACGTTCGTCATCGATGCGAATGGTGCGTTCAACGGCCAGAATGCGGCAGGGTGTGTGTCTTCTGGCCAGTTCACGGCCATCGCACCAGCATCGAACCTGTACGAGATACAGAGCGAAATATCGAACTGCGGAATCGCCGGAACCTATCGGGGATTCGCGTTCCTGGTCGACCTTGTAAACATCAATGACGGCCTCGTCATTTCGATCGACAACGACGTGCTGCCGATCCTGATCGGACTTGAACGTTGACAGCAACATGGCCGGGGCCGTTTCGGGCCCCGGCCGAGCCAAGGGGTTTAAGGAAATGAGAACACAACGAGCAAGCTCGATCCTTTCGTCGCTGTTGTTGCTGTCGGCCTGCGGCACTTATGAGCCGCTGACCCATGGCCTGCCGGACGAGATTTTTGTCGAGCCGCACAGCCTCACCTATTCGGCGATCGACGTTCGCGTCGAAGCACCCTCGGAGCGCGATTTCGCCGTAGAAGTCGATGGTCGTGGTGCAGCCACCAAAGATGGCTTCAAGATGATGGCAGCATCGCCGATCGGATGCCTCGGGGCCGGAATCTATGCGGGATTTTGCTACGGCGCCGCGCCGTTTTTTCCGATCATCGCTGCAGCAAGAGCCGAAGATGCCGACATCGTGCAGCTCGAACTGGCGGCATTCGACGCACAGCTGGCGGCGTACGGATTGCCGAGGCGCTTGCACAGCAGGATTACCGCATTCCTTGACGACCAGCGGGTGCCCGTTGCGACAGCAGGCGCCGGCAACAGCGTGCCCGGCACTGTCTCGCTGAATTTTGTAATTTACAGTCTTGGCACACATCACAGTGGATACAAAAACGGCACCATTGCCCTGATCTTCAGGTACGTGCTCGAGCTCAAGGACGCGGACGGGCAACTGATCGCGCGACGTCGGGACGCCGCCCGGTTGAACTACAGCAGTGACTATTTGCAGCCTCAGATGTACCGTGAGCTGGACGATTACATCGAGCGAATCTCCAAACAATACGTGACGGAAATGTTGCTCGAGTGGAGCCCGGATGTCCGGTTGTCCGCGGTCTACCCTTCGATGATCAAGAAACGCAGCGTCATCGGATTCAGTCACATGGAATGGACGCAGGTCGATACGCCGACGCCAATTCTCCGGTGGCAACCTGTCAACGAACTTATTGTCGGCGAAGGGCTGGCGTCACTGGAGGACGTGACCTATGACGTCGAGGTTTTCGGCTACGTCTACGACACCAGCTACCGGCCGGCGCCCCGCATCGTCGTTGCGAGCGGGCGCGGTCTGACGTCGCCGAACTTCACGGTGGATACGGAACTGCTTCCGTGCCAGCGCTATTACTGGATACCTCGCGCACACTTCAGGCATCGGGGTGTCGTGCGCACAGTGTCGGCGGCGGATACCTTCGTCCTGCTGACACCTGGCTCCGATTGCGGCCAGCATTCCTGGAGCCTGCCGTATGCGCCGCCGTATGACGACTAGCTGTTGAGACGTGTTCTGCTGCTCCTGGGGCTTGCACCCGGGCGGTATTGGTCGGCGGGTATCAAGGTCGACTACGGCCAGAATATGACGACCGCGATACCCAACAGGATCGTCGCCGCAAAGGCCGGGCCGACGACTGCAAACAGCCTGCGGCCGCCGAGCACGCCCGCGGCGCCGGCCTTGAACGTGAGGTTCGACAGCGTGGCGATCAGGATAGCGCGCCACGCGGTACGGTCGTCGACGCGCTGCTGGTTAAAAAGCTCAGCCACCGACAACGTCAGTGCATCGACGTCCGTCAGCCCCGAGATCATGGCGGCAACATAGATCGCCTGGCTGCCGAATTGCTCATTGAAAAAAGCAACGACGAACAACACCAGCGCGTACAGCGCACCGAATGCAATGGCGGGCTTCATCTGCGACGGATTGCTGTGGGAAGGCGATTCCGTTGCGGTCTGCTGCATCCGCAGGTACAGGAAAACGCTGATTGCAACGAGAAACAGGAACACGACGGCAAACGGCGGCACGAGGCTCGCCAGCATCTCCCGCGCCACCGCTGCCACCTCGATGCCGACCCGCACCATGACGATCGTCGACGCGATCACGATAACGAGCGATGCCGTGCCGACGGCTTTCGCGTTGTCGGCTGCCTGTCGCGCATAGCTCACTGTGGTCGCGGTACTCGAAATCAGGCCACCGAGGATGCCGCCGAGAATACTGCCGCCCCGCACGCCGACAATTCTGTACGCCAGGTAACCGCTGAGGCTGATCGCGACGATCAGCACCACCATCAACCAGATCTTGTATGGGTTCAAAACATCAAACGGGCCGTAAGTGCGATTCGGCAATATCGGCAATATGACCAGCGCGATCAGGACGAACTGGAAAATCGCGCGGACGTCGGTGACGGTAAGCTGCCCTATAGCTGATTGCAGTCGGTCCTTCAGGTGCAGTAACACAGCCGTAGCGCCGCCCAGCACGACAGCCGGCAATGTAAATCCGGACACCAGCATGGCGCCGACCCCGAACATGACCAGCGCAGCGATCTCGGTCGTCTGGCCGGACGGCGAATCCTCAGCTCCGTTTTCGGCCATCCAGTTACCGGTGATCAGCAGTCCTGCCACGGCGACGAGGCTCGCGGCAATAATCCAGCCGCCGTATTCCTGTGCCAGCAGCGCACTGATGGAACCGAACAGCGTGATCAGCGTAAACGTGCGGATGCCGGCCAGCGGGTGCCGGTCCCATTCGCGCTGCAGGCCCACGAGCAGGCCCAGCAGCAACGCGATCCCCAGCGCTTCGAAAATTTCCTGGTCCATCCGGCCCGCTACCCGGTCGCTACGATCCAACCATGCTACCGGTTTTCGGCGCGGCAGGCTCGCGGCGGTTATGCCCCCGACTAACGCCGGAGCGGCGGCATGCCGGCAAGCTCGTCGCGGCGCGTGGTGACTAGTACGTATTCCTTTCCGGCCGGTAACGGCGCATGATCTTTATGCCGTCGGCGCAGGTGATCACCTGTTCCACGGCCTGCCGAACCGCACATTCGTTCGGTGGCCGAGTCAGCGGAGAACACAGAGAACAAGCTGGGCCAACGACGCGCCACTAGTGGATACGCGATTTTTTGCTGTCGAAACTACGTAGGAGTGTCCCATGTCAAAATTAAGCATCCAGAAGGTCAAGTCCCCGGACGACCGCAAGCTGCCGATATTCGGCGAACTCGACGAAATCGCGGACCGCATTCGCGTGCGGGCATTCAATCTTTTCGCCAAGCGTGGCTACAGTGAAGGCCACGATCTCGACGACTGGCTGACTGCGCAGCGCGAAATCTGCTGGCCCGCAGCGGAACTCATCGAGAAGGACGACAAGTTCGAAGCCCATGTCGCACTGGCAGGATTCGAACCGGAGGATATCGAAGTTACCGCGACGCCCCGCGAGATGATCGTCAAAGCCTCGCGCAAGAATCGTCGTGAACAAGACCGCGACGAAGACGGCGTTAAAGTCCGCTGGAGTGAATTCCAGAGCAACGATGTCTATCGACAGATCGATTTCCCGGAAGACATCGATGTCGCGCATATCGAAGCCGAGTTTTCGTCGGGAATGCTCGGGATCAAAGCGCCGAAATCAGTCGGCAAAAAGGTTGCGCGCAAGAAGATAAAAGTCCGCAGGAGCGCCTGAGACTGCGGTGCGGTGCCGTTTCGGCAGGGGTCGGACAAGCCAGTCCGGCCCCGGGCCGCTGCCATTGTCCCGGCGCAGCTATCGCACGTCGGGGCAATAGCGGGACTCGCCGATCAAAACCAGTTGCGGCTGCGGAAGTACACCACCATGCCCCCGGCGACCAGTAGCATGACGATCCATACGAACAGGTATCCGAGCGGCTGGCCCAATTCCGGCATGCTCAGCGGCCCGGCAGCGGGATCGAAGTTCATACCGTAGACGCCGACGATGAACGTTAACGGTATGAAAATCGTGGCGATCACTGTCAGCACCCGCATGACCTCGTTCATGCGATTGCTGACCATCGAAAGGTAGATCTCGAGCATGCTGGCAACCATGTCGCGGTAGGTTTCGAGAAGGTCGATGACCTGCACCGTATGATCGTAACAGTCACGCAGATACAGGTGTGTATCCCGGCCGACGAAAGCACTCTCATCCCGTAATAGCGCGTTTATCACCTCCCGCTGCGGCCATAACGTACGGCGCAACAGTATTAATTCGCGCCGGACACGGTGAATTTCTTCCAGCGTATCGCGGTTAGCAAACTCGAGAATATTTTCCTCGAGCTGTTCGAGCCGCATGCCGAAAGACTCCAGGAGTGGAAAAGCCCTGTCTATAATCAGGTCGATCAGGTTGTACAGCAGATAGTCGGCGCCCTGGCTTCGGATGCGCCCGCCCGCGACCTGCAGTCGGTCGACGATCGACCCGAATGGCGTCCTCTCGGATTCGCAAAAGCTGATCAGGAAGTCATCGCCAGTGAACAAGCTGACCTGGTGAATCTCGACCCGGTCATCGACTATCGAGGGCAGGCTCATCACGATGAACAGGTGATCCGGAAAGGGCTCGGCTTTGGGTCGTTGACCAGAGTTAACGACATCTTCGAGAGCCAGCGAATGCAGCCCGAAAGCATTACCCAGGTGCCTTAGAGCTGCAAGAGTAGGATGGCCGGCGATGTGTACCCAGGTAATGGTCGGGCTCTGCAGATAAGCACCACAATGCTCGGCATCGATGTCATTGACGACCGTTATGCTGTCGGCGTCATAGTCGACGAGCTGGATGCGAAGCGGCGCGGCGTCGGCCGGCTGCTCTTTCGTCAGCGTGCCGGGCGCTGTGCCCGCCGGATGGTAACGCTTGTTGAACAACGGCACCTGCGACACCCTCCCGTTTCTTGTCGTCGTCTACCTTGGCGCAAGCTTGAGTAGCCGCCCTTCGCTGTCGTCGCGATCGTCCTCGAGCACCCAGATAGCCCCATCGGGGCCTTGCTCGACTTCGCGTATCCGGGCACCCCAGCGGAATCGTTGCACTTCGGTCGCTTCGGCACCGTCGAATTCGACATGGATCAATGCTTTCGCGGACAGGCCGCCGATGAACGCGTCACCACGCCACTCCGGGAACAGGTCGCCACTGTAGAAAATGAACCCGGCGGGCGATATCGCCGGTACCCAGTAGGCTTTCGGCGCCTCGAGATCGGGCCGCGTGTCGTGATCGGGAATCGGGTCGCCGTTGTAGTGGTCGCCGTTCGATACCAGCGGGTAGCCGTAGTTGCGGCCGGCGATGATGAGGTTCAGCTCGTCGCCGTGCTTCGGGCCCATCTCGTGAACCCACAGTCGCTCGTCGTCGTCGAAAGCGATGCCGAGCGGATTGCGGTGCCCGAGCGTCCAGATCTGTGCCGCAATACCGCCGTCGCTGTAAAACGGATTGTCTTTCGGAATCGTGCCGTCGGGGTACAGCCGAATGACCTTGCCGAGATTGCTTTTCATATCCTGCGCCGGATCGAATTTCTGCCTCTCGCCCGACGTGATGTACAGGTAGCCGTCGCCCGAGAACGCGATCCGATGGCCATAGTGCCCCTGGCCGGTCACTTTCGGGATCTGGCGCCAGATAACCAGGCGGTTGTCGAGTTTGCCGCCACCGGCGTCGTCGAAAGTCAGCGTTGCCCGTAGGACGGCCGCGCCACGCGTATCCCCGTCGCCGGCTTCGGCATAGCTGAGATAGACAATCTTGTTGCGGGCGAAGTCCGGATGCAGCACGACATCGCCGAGTCCCCCCTGCCCGCCATAGGCCACTCGCGGCAATCCGGTGACAGGACTCTTTTCGCCATCCTGGGTCACGACATACAGGCGGCCCGGTTTCTCGGTGACCAGCAGGCGTCCATCCGGAAGAAAGGTCATCGCCCAGGGCTCGTCGAACGTTGCCACTTCTTGGATGACAAACGGCCAGGCCCGATCGCCGTCGCCGGTACAGGCACTGGCGGCGAGAAACAGCATAAGGAAGACTAATCGTTGCATGGATGCAGGTCCGTATTCGATACCCGGGTTCATTAACAGTATCAGTATCATGGCCGGACTTCGATGCCGGCACCCCTGGGCAGGGATACGACGCGGACGTATCCGGGGCGGGCGTTTTGCTAGACTGGCTGTAGGTGCAGCATGGCCGCACACGTGACATAACGAGAAACCCTTATGGCCGGTGGATTTGCCAAAGACGGCGCTGTTCAGGACCAGATCGAGGCGACGGTAGAAGACGCCGTCAAGCGTGTCCGGTCGCAGTTGCCGCGCGGCGAGAGCCTCAGGCATTGCGAAGCGTGCGATGCAGAAATTCCGGAGGCTCGTCGTATCGCCGTGAAGGGCGTTCGCCTTTGTGTCCGCTGCCAGTCGGAACGCGATGCCGAAACCCGGGCCGTCAGCGGCTATAACCGTCGCGGCAGCAAAGACAGCCAGTTGAGGTAGCAGCGCGACCGCAATGCTCGACACGAGTTTCTACGCGAGAAGCGATGTCGTGCAGGTCGCACGCGATCTGCTTGGCAAGGTTCTGTGTTCAGACATCGATGGTCGCCGAACATGCGCGATCATCATTGAAACGGAAGCCTACGGCGGCCTCACAGACCGTGCGAGCCATGCCTATGGCGGTCGCCGCACCAAGCGCACCGAAACGCTGTATCGCCGGGGCGGCGTGGCCTACGTCTACCTGTGCTACGGCATCCATCACCTGTTCAACGTCGTTACCAGCATCGAAGACGATCCGAAAGCGGTGCTCGTGCGGGCGGCGACACCGCTCGATGGCATAAAGGAAATGCTGCTGCGCCGCGACAAACCGCGTCTCGACCGCACCTTGCTCGCCGGCCCCGGCTCGCTCGGCCGCGCACTGGGAATAAGCACTCGATTTACCGGCACGGCGCTCGACGGCAACTCGCTGTGGATCGAGGATCGCGGCATCGAGGTGCCGGTTGCCGACATTTCGGCAGGTCCGAGAATCGGCGTGGACTACGCCGGCGAAGATGCCGCCCTGCCGTATCGCTTCACGACGACAATCGCGTCTAGTCGCCCCAGCGCCTCGTAAAACTTATTCCGTATTCGCGTGGCCGGTTTACGGTTACGATGCCCGGCGGTGCCGGCGGTACCCGGTAGAGGGCCGCGCGCTCGTCGCCGACATTGTTTACGAAAAGATTGACGTCCCAGTTCTTTGCGTCGATACCGACCTTGAAGTCGGTAATGCTGTAAGACGGCTGTACGAGCGGATCGAAGCAATCAGGCGTGTTGCATTCGACCGCATTCAGCGAATCTCCGTAATAGCTGTACTGCAGCCGAAAATACGGATTACCACCGTACATCTCTCGCTGCAGCGTGTACTGCAGCGACGTCGCCACTTTCAGTTCCGCCGAAATGGGCAGGCGCGCACCGGCGTTGATGCCGAGGAAAGTGTTGTCCGAGGTTGTTTCGGCATTCAGCGCCAGCGCATTGAGGTCGAATTCGAGACCATCGACGATGACCGCACTCATGTCGAGTTCGACGCCATCGATTTCGGCGTCGCCGAAATTCACGATCATCGTGGCGAACAGCGGGCCGGGGTCGACGACGCCGAGCTGGTAGTCGTCCCAGACCATGTGGAACCCCGTGACGTTCATCCGCAGGCGACCATCGGCCCACATCGACTTGAGCCCGATCTCGTAATTTTGCAGGAAGTCCGGATCGTAGTTGACCGGCAGTACCGCGCCGGGGCGGGCGATGTTCTGGCCGCCGTTGCGAAACCCCTCCGAATACAGTGCGTACACCATCTTGTCCTCGTCGATACGATAGCTCGCACTCAGCTTGATCGTGCTGTCGGACTCGGACTTGATCGGGTTCAGGTCCTGCGCCACCCGGCCGCGCGGCTGCGCAACGAAATATCGCCGGTCGCGCTCGTGGTCGAACCAGCGTGCGCCGACGGTAAACGCCCAGTCCTCGTTCAGCGTGTAGGTCAGCTCGCCGAAGGCTGCGTACTGTTCCGTCTGCGTATGGTTGTTGGAGTTCCAGAAGGCGTTGTCGGTCGCCCCCGGCGTCGCGCCGTAGTAGGCGTACCAGTAGGCGAACGAGTTGGTGTTCTCGTAGTCCTGGATACGCGACTGGAAGTCCCAGTGATCGTCGAAGCGCTCATAGTAGAGCCCGGCGAGCCACGCGATCTTCTCGCCCTCGCTCGACAGTCGGATTTCCTGGGAAAAGCGCCGCGTGTCCTGCGGATTGATCCAGCCGAGGCCGACGGGATCGGGTCCGAACGCGTACTGAACGTAGTAGGTGTAGCCGGCATAACTGGAGTAAAAACCCTGCAGGTACGCGACGTACTCCGTGTTGTCCAGCTGGTAGAGAATCTCGCGCGTGAAATAGGACGAGGCCGCGACGACCTGCGCGAACCCGAGATCGCCCTCGAAGGTCAGGCCAAATTGTGTCCACTCGTCGTTGCGGAACTCGTCGATGAATCGTACCTGCTGCAGATCGCCGACCAGTTCGGGGCTGTGCTCGGTGTTTCCGGTCGATTCGAGGTCCTGGTGCACGATGCCGAGCGTCGCCGACCAGCGGTCATTGATATTCCACCGCGCCGAAACGCGGCCGCCGATGTAGTCTGCTTCTCCGGCGACGTTTTCGCCGACGAAGCCCGCATTGTCGAAGGTGCCGCCGGGCGACGAGCCGAGCACATTGTCGATGAAGCCGCCGTCGCGAGCTGAAAATCCGACCAGGCGAACCGCGAACTTGTCGTCGACGAGCGGCATATTGAGGACGCCGCTGACTTCGTAGCTCGGATCACTGGTACTGCCGGTGCGCGTGTTGACGGAAACATTCGACTCGAAACGCGTCGTATCCGGTTTGTTCGTTACGATCCGTAGCGTTCCCGATTGTGCGCTGCCGCCGTAAAGCGTGCCCTGCGGTCCGCTCAGCGCCTCGATGCGCTCGATATCGATCAGTCGCGGCTCGGGCGTCAGCACGGGCTGGGTCAGGGGTTGTTCATCGAGATAAACGGCGGCTGACGAGTCGGTGAAGAAGGCCGTACCGGCACCGTTGACGCCGCGGAAGACAATCTTGTTCGCGCCGGGGCCGCGAGCGACATACGACAAGCTCGGAATCTTGCGGGCGTAGTCGTCCATCGTCTGCAATCCGGCGCGCGCGATGGCCTCGTTGGACAGCGCCTGGATGGACGCCGGGATCTCCTGCAGGTTCTCGGCGCGTTTACGCGCCGTGACGATGATTTCCTCGAGCGCATCCTGCGCCTGCGCCACCGGGACGTTGGTGCCCAGTGCCAGCGACACAGCCAGCGACAGCTTGCCGCTCGCGCTCAACTTCCATTCGCCGAAATCGCCAGACATGCCGCTTCTCCCCCTCAGGTTGTTATCTTAGGTTAGTACTGTCCAGGGTTTCGCGCTACAAGAATTTTGCATGAACCCGGGCCAGTGTTCGTCCGCGCATAAGGCGCCAACAGGTCAGTCCGCGAGCACCGGCGCCAGCACGTCACGCAACTCGTCTATTGCAGCGCCAAATCGTAGCGAGTAACCAACGGCATCCTTGTAGATTGGCTGGCGCACCTGCTCCGAGCTGGCCGTTCGAATCGCGCGTTCCGTATTGTGAAACTCGAGACACGCCTCATTCCAGGGTAATGCGCAATGATTCAGCAAACGACGCACCTCTTGCTCCAGAGACGACACGACCGACTCATACTTCACGTCGAGCACCTTCCCCGGAAAGACGTCGTGCCAGTGCTCCATCATCCGTCGATATTCGAGGTAATAGAGCCCCAGCTCCTCGATGTCGTAGGTGAAGCTCTGGCCGCGGGCGAAGAGCTGACGATAGCAACTGAGGCAGGTATCGAGCGGGTCTCGCATCGCGTTTATGAATATTGCGTCGGGCAGTGCAAGCGCCAGCAATCCGATGTTCGCGAAGTTGTTCGGCATCTTGTCAATGAAGTACGGCGCCCCCGCCCGGTAGCGCCGGGTCTCCTCGTCATAGCGTTTGCCGAGCGTCGTGAAAAACTCCGCAGGCAAATTGTTCAGCGCCCCCGGATAGCGATCGCGCGTTGTCCGATGCTGATCGATGTAGCGAACCAGGCGGCCGCCCTCCGGGAGTTCGTGCGTCGCCTCCACCAGCGGGTGGCTGGCGAGTATCTGCTCCAGCAGTGTCGACCCTGACCGTGGCAACCCCACAATAAATATGGGCCGGACGCCGGGGTGCCCGTAACCGCTCGCTCTTTCGATGAACTCCCTGCTGAAGACACGACGGACGCTGACACCGATGTCTTCGGTATGCACCGGGTCGTAGCTTTCCTGCATGCGTCGCACCGTGTTGCCGCGCTGGTAATGCTGAAACGCAAGCTCGTAGTCGCCCGCATCTTCGCAGGCCTTGCCGAGCGCAAACGACAGGTGCACGACATGATCGTCAGCGACGTCGTCAGCGTCGAGCAGTGACTGCATAGCCTCAATCTCGTCGTCGCTGAATCGGAACGTCTTCAGGTTCGAAAGGCTCCAGTACAGCTCGGAAAAGTTCGGTCGAATCGAAATGCCCTTGCGATATGCCGCGATAGCCTCCGCCTGTCGCCCGAGGGTCTTGAGCACATTTCCCAACCCGAGGTACGTGCCGGCGACCTCGGGATTGCATTCGATGGCCTTTTCATAGGCATCAACCGCGGCCTCGGTCTTGCTCGACCGGGCAAGTGCATTCGCAAGCCCGACGTAGGCATTGTAATTCCGCGGCTCCAGCCGGATCGCTTCCTCGTGAGTTGCAATAGCATCCTCGAGATCGTGCATCTCTGCCTGTGCATGACCGAGATCCAGACGGGCCGCATGATACGCAGGGGCCAGTGCAACGACCTGTTTCAATAACACGACC
>JBFIQH010000084.1:0-11723 GCA_041609735.1 Woeseiaceae bacterium
CCCCCCCCCCCCCCCCCCCCCACCGGCGCCAATCGATACTACGTAATCGCCTCGACAATCTCGTTGGCAACCGCTTTGACTTTGCGACCGTCCGTCTCGACAGTGAGGTCAGCGATCTCGTAATAGAGGGGTTCGCGGACCACCATCAACCCCTCCAGCGCCCCCCGCCGATCGTCATGCCCCTCGAGCAGCGGGCGCTCACGGCCGCGGCTCGTCCGCGACAGCTGTTGATCGATGCCGGTCTTCAGGTAGACGACGAAGCCGCGCGCGCCAAGGCGGCTGCGGTTGTCCGAATCGAGTATTGCTCCGCCACCGGTGGCCAACACGACGCCGTCCATGTTCGAAAGGTCGTCAATGACCTTGACCTCGCGGGCGCGAAAGCCTTCCTCGCCCTCTTTTTCGAAGATGAACGGGATGTCGACGCCGGTGCGCGATTCGATTTCTTCATCGCTGTCCATGAACGTCAGGTGCAGCGAACGCGCCAGCTGACGGCCGACCGCAGACTTGCCCGCGCCCGGGGGACCGATCAGGAACACGTTCTTCGGGTGCTTCATCTGTTGCCTAGCGCTCGGCGTCGTGCAAAGAGAAAGCCAACCCGAAGGTTGGCTTTCATCGCATTACCGGTGGGTAGCCTAATAAATCGAGCTGCCTTCCTCAATGATACGCGGCGTTACGAAAATCAGCAGTTCCGCCTTGTTGTTGGTAATCTGTCGGCTCTTGAACAGGTTGCCGGCAAACGGGATATCGCCGAGCAACGGCACCTTGTTGATCGTCTCGCGACGCTCCGTCTCGTAGATACCGCCGAGCACGACCGTCTGGCCGTCCGCGACGAGCACCTGCGTTTCGACGGCGCGGGTATCGATACTCGGTACCGTGCCGCCGAGTCCGCCCGTCGAAATGATGTCGCCGACGCTGTCCTTGTGCACGACGAGATCCATGATGATGTTGTTGTCCGGCGTGATCTGCGGTGTGACGGTCAGGCTCAGCACGGCTTTCTTGAACTGGATCGTCGTGGCGCCGGAAGACGCGGACTGCTGGTACGGTATTTCGACACCCTGCTCGATACGCGCTTCTTTCTGGTTCGCCGTTATAACGCGCGGCGTCGAAACGATTTCGCCGCGACCTTCGGCTTCGAGCGCCGTCAGCTCGAGATCAACCAGGTAGTCCGTCTCGAGTACGGCCAGCGCGAAACGTCCCGCCGGGTTTGAGATCGGCACATTAACGTTGTAGCGGTTCGCCAACGACGGCACTTCGACCGGGAACGGCGTACCGTTCGTCGGATCGGCAAGGTTGTCGAGCGCCGACCTGATCATCGTGTCAGTGCCGGTGCCGTTGCCCGAGAACACCGTCAGACCATCGGTGCTGTTCTCTTCGAACGCGGTTACGCCGAGGCGGATGCCGAGATCGCGGCTGAAGTCGTCGTTGACAACGACGATGCGCGATTCGATCAGAACCTGCTTGATGGGAATGTCCAGCGTGCGAACCAGGCGACGAATGCTTTGCAGGCGTTCGGCCGTATCCTGGACCAGCAGCGTATTGGTGCGGTCGTCAACACCAATGCTGCCGCGCTCGGACAACAGCGAGTTCGTTGCATCCGAGCCGATCAATGCGGCGAGGTCCGCTGCCTTCGCGTAGTTGACCTGCAGGAATTCCGAATACAGCGGCTCAAGTTCCTGTATCGCGGCCTTGGCTTCGAGGTCAGCCGTCTCGCGGGCGGCGATTTCCTCCGCCGGTGCCACGATGATGACGTTGCCGTTCTCACGCATGTCGAGGCCCTTCGTCGTCATGACGATGTCGAGAGCCTGGTCCCACGGAACGTTGCGCAGGCGCAGCGTGACGTTGCCGGTAACCGTATCGGACACGACAATGTTGCGGCCCGAGGTTTCTGCGAGCAGCTGCAGCACGGCTCGCGTCTCGATGTCCTGGAAGTTCAGCGTCAGGCGCTGACCCTCATATTCCTTCGTCTCCGAGAACAGGCTCGAGCCTTCCCGGGTTGCCTCGACGACGGGGTTGACCTCAATCGTGAATTCGTTGTCGGACTGGTACGCCAGCTGCTCGTACTTGCCGTCGGCGGAGATGACGATGCGCGTATCGAGATTCGTGCGCAGCGTATCGACCGTCGTAACCGGCGTTGCAAAGTCCATGACGTCCAGGCGGCGCATCAGTTCAGCCGGCAACGACGTGTCCTTGAATATTGCTACGACGCGACCGCCTTCCTGGCGAATGTCGACGGGCGTGCCCGGGTCCGTCAGGTTGACGACGACGCGGCCACCGCCATCGCGGGTGCGGCGGAAGTCGACGCTGGTAATGGCGCGGCTGCCGGGGGCAGCATAGGAGGCGGGCGACGACGTCTGAGCGCTGGCGAACTGGGTGGTTCCAGCGTCATAGCCACCACCGTCACCGAGTGTAACGATGACCGTGTTGCCACTGCGGCGCGTCTCATACGCGACCATGGAATCGAGGTTCAACACGACCCGTGTGCGGCCGTTTGCCTCTGCTGTCAGCACGGTATCGAGCGGACCCATGTTGACGTCGCGACGTCGCGACGACAGACCGAGAGTGGTGTCCGGAAGATCGAGCGCGATGCGTGCAGGATTCTCGATCGTGAACGACAGCGGCTCCGGAGCCGTATCGCTCATGATCAGCTTCAGCTCTACCCGCTGGCCGGGCAGGCTTTGAACCTGAATGTCCTGAAGCCGGTTTCCGTCCTGCGCAGTTGCGGTCGCACCTGCAAACAGGAGGATGACGGCATTCGCCATGAGAGCCAGTCGACGCAACGCATTGCGGTATCCGGCCAGTGGTTTGCTATTCAGCATCATTCCCATTACTCCCAGTTCCATTCAGGTCTCAGTCGTTAAGACTGATTGCAGCGTCTCTCTCGATGTAGCCGCCAATACCGTCAGAAATAATTTCCACGATTTCGATTTTTGATTCGGTGATGTCGGTGATCCGGCCATCGTTCTGGCCGAGATAGTTCCCGGTAACGACGCGATGAATCAGGCCGTCAGGTGTCTGCACAAGCCCGTAATCGTTGGCGCCGAGCTCCAGCGTGCCGACCATGCGAAGCGTGTCCAGCGAATAGGCTTCGAGGAATTCACGCGGACGATCAGGATCAGGACGCATGCCACCCGCCGGTCCGGCCGTCTGCGGCGTATCCGGCATGAACGGCGAGCGGTAGCCCTGCACGTCCGCCTGGTAGGTGAAGCTTTCGTACGGCGTTATCTCCGGCAGCGGCTCGATGCGGCCGCCCGGGCGCGCCTTGATCTCATTGATGTACTGGTCGAGATCATCCGAATCGCCGCCGCAGGCCGCGAACCCGGACATCGCTACGAGAAGAACAGCGCACTTTGCGAGAGAAGCCCTCATCATTGTGCCTCCTCAATATAACGGTACGTCTTCGCCGTTACCTCGAGGGTCAGGCTGTCATACTCTTCCTGGTTTTCGCGGCTGATGACGATATTGTGCAGCGTCACGATACGGGGCAGTGCCGCGATGCCGCTGACGAAATTTGCGATTTCATGGTAACCGCCGGCCAGCCGGATCTTGATCGGCTTTTCGGCATAAAAGTCCTTCGGAATCTCGGCCTGCGGTTCGAACAGCTTCTCCTGCAGCCCTGCCGCGAGGCCGGTCTGGGAAATGTCGACAATCAGGCTCGGAATCTCGGTTTCACCCGGCAGCTGCCGCAGCATCGTGCCGAAGGATTGTTCGATCTGTGCCAGCTGCGCCTTGTAGGCATCGTAGTTGGCTGCTTTGCGCTGCTTGTTCTCGAATGTCTGGCGCAGATCCTGTTCTTCCTGCTTGGCGCGTTCGAGCAACGGCGCCTTGTCCTTGACGATGAAAAAATAGGTGCCCATACCGATCACGATGACGAAAACAATCGCGATGACGGCGACGCGGAATACCAGCGGCCAGCGACCGACGTCATTGACGTCCAGGCTTTGCAGCTCTTCTACGAGATTCATTCGGCCTCCTCCACGTCCGTGCGCACCTGTTTCGCAAAGACAACGAATTCGGCCTGGCGCGATGCACCGGACGTCGTCGTTTCAACACGCTCGACCTCCGGATCCGTCAGCCAATTCGACGCATCGATCTGTCGCATCAGTGCCGATACGCGGGTGCTGGACTGCGCGACGCCGCGAAGCTCTACGCGATTGCCGGTTTGCCGCATGCCGGTCAGGTAAACGCCCTCGGGCAGCTGACGCACCATTTCATCAAAGAGATGCACGATTTCCGGGCGGCTCTTCTGCAGCTCCTCGATGATTTCCATACGTGCGATCAGGCGCTCTTTCTGGCGCTCCAGGCTATCGATTTCCGAAATGCTCTTCTCGAGTTCGGCGATTTCCTGTCGCAGGCGTTCGTTGCGCTGTTGCTGCCCCGAAATCATCTGGTTGTAGACGAAGATCGTCAGCCCGACGACGACGATACCGGCAACGACGGCGGCGCCCGCCGCAATACCAAAGTCGCGTTGGCGCTTCTTGCGTTCTTCCTCGCGCCAGGGGAGTAGATTAATACGTGGCATATTAGTCGAAGCTCCTCAGTGCAAGGCCGCACGCTGTAAGAAGTGCGGTTGCATCTTTGTGCACTCCCTGTGATTTCGCTTTGGATGATATTTTCATCTGGCCGAGCGGGTCGCCGACTTCGGTCGGGATGCCTACACGGCTGGAAATGACGTCAGCGATACCGGGGATGTTTGCACAACCGCCGCAGACGAGGATCATGTCCGGCTGCTCGCGTCCGCCACCGGATGCAAGATAGAACTGCAGCGAACGGCTGACCTGCTGGGTCATGTCGTCGATAAACGGTTCGAGTACTTCCGGCTGGTAATTACTGGGCAGGCCGCCCTGCTTTTTCGCACGACCCGCGTCTTCCATCGACAGGCCGTACGTACGCATGATTTCCTCGGTCAGCTGCTGGCCGCCGAAATTGAAGTCACGCGTATAGATGACTTTGAGATCCTGCAGCACGCTGAACGTCGTCGACGATGCACCGATGTCGACGATCGCAACGGCCTGGCCCATGCCGCCGTCGGGAATCTGGTGACTCAGAAGCTGGCACGCATTCTCGAGGGCGAAGGCTTCGACGTCGACGACGTAGGTGTTCAGCCCGGCGGCATTGACCGCTGCCTGGCGCATTTCAACGTTGTCGGTTCTCGTCGCCACAAGCAGCACATCGACGAGGTCTGGATCCTTTTCATTCGGGCCCACGACTTCGTAGTCGAAACTGACTTCTTCCATCGGGAACGGAATGTACTGGTCGGCCTGGATTTCAACCTGCCCTTCGAGGTCACGCTCGGAGAGGCTGGACGGCATCTGGATGACCTTGGTGATCGCTGCATCGCCGCTGATGGCGACGGCAACGTCGGTCGCTTTCGCGCCCGCTCGCTTCACCGCGCGGCGAATAGCTTCGCCAACCGCTTTCGCGTCAACGATGGCTTTTTCGCTGACGGAACTCGGTGGTGTAGGTTCCGCGGAATATGACTCGACGCGGTAACGTTTACCGCTTTGCGACAGCTCGATGAGCTTCACCGACGAAGTCGTTATATCGAGGCCTAACAGTGGTTGAGACTTCTTTCCGAAAAACACTATTTTTCCTTCTAAGTCGGTGAGTTGCGCAGCACAGTTAAGCGACGCTCAAACAAAACGATTTAACTATATATCAATAAAATGTTAAATAAAACGTGACTTTGCTCACGAACCCGCGTTCGCATGGTACTGCGCTCATGGCTCCCATTCTGTGAACTGGTCGGCGGCTATGGCTGAGACCTCGAAACCTTCTCAAATATAGCCCGTTTGAACCCCTGTGCCAGCATTCGGAAGGGCGTCCGGCATTGCGGCCACCACACCCCCATCGCTATTATCGCCCGCGGGCGCCCTTTCGTTTGAAGAAATGCCCGGCCATTAGCACATTCCCGCCATCGGACAGACACAATCTTACGCCTGACTATCAGAGGATCGCGCCACGGATTTGCCGGGCGTACGGCCCAAAACGCCAGCGACTATGCAAGACACGAATAAACGGAACAAGAACACAGGTCACAGCTCCGGGAGGCGCTTCGCCCGCGTGGCGATCGTGCTGGTCGGTTTGGGCCTGCTTGCGGTCATCGCTGGCGTCGCCAGCGTCATTGGTGCCTATTATTACGTGGAGCCTGGACTGCCGCGAGCGGCGACCATCCGCAATATACCGCTGCAGATACCGCTGCGCATTTTCAGCCGTGACGGCTACCTGATTTCTGAGATCGGCGAGCGCCGGCGCATCCTCGTTACCTACGACGAGATTCCGCAGCACGTCGTCGACGCCTTCATAGCTGCGGAAGATCGACGCTTTTTCGAGCACCCGGGCATCGATTACCGCGGCATCCTGCGTGCGTTCTTCCAGCTCGTCGCGACAGGCGACATCGAGTCGGGTGGCTCGACGCTGACACAGCAGCTCGCACGCGATTATTTCCTGACTCGCGAGCAGCTGTTCACGCGCAAGCTGCGCGAGGCGTTTCTTGCCTACAAGATCGAAAAGGAATTTACGAAACAGCAGATCATGGCGCTGTTCCTGAACCGGATGTTCTTCGGTCAGCGTGCCTACGGCGTCGCGGCGGCGGCGCAGGTCTATTTCAATAAACCGCTCGCCGACATCAATGTTGCCGAGGCGGCGACGCTTGCCGGCGTTTTGCCTGCGCCATCACGCTACAACCCGGTACGCAGCGCGCAGAACGCAACACGCAGGCGTGGTTACGTGCTCGGACGCATGCAAGATCTCGGGATGATTGCCGAGGACGAATATCGTGCTGCGATGGACTACCCGATGGAGTCATCGCTGTACGGCGCGGCCGTTGAACTGCACGCGGACTACGTCGCCGAAATGGTGCGGCGCGAAATGCTCAATCGTTACGGTGAGGCGACCTACACGGCCGGCTACCAGGTCGTCACTTCGCTGGACTCGACGCTGCAGCGCGCGGCGAACTATTCACTGCGAAACGGTCTGCTGCAGTTTGCACGGCGCCGCGGCTACGTCGGACATATCACCAACTTCGATTTACCCGGCGATCTCGAGGCACGGGCGTTTGACGAGTGGCCGACCGAAATTCTCGACGGCCTCGACCAGTACGCGCCGGGCGGATTGCGCGTCGCATTGGTGCTAGCCGTCGCGGATAACAACACGGCAACGGCCGTGCTTTCCAACGGCGAGAGCGTCGTGCTGCCGTGGTCGGGTATCAAGTGGGCCAAGCCGTTTATCGACGTCGAGACCACCGGTCCGGCGCCGGAAAAGGCGGCCGACGTGCTTGCTCGCGGAGACCTTATATACGTGATGCCGACCGCCAGGGGTCGATGGGCGCTGGCGCGAGTACCGTCTGCGCAGGGTGCCGTGGTCTCGGTCGACCCTTATGACGGCGCGATCCTGGGTCTTGCCGGCGGCTTCGATTTTGCGACCAGCAAGTTCAACCGCGTCACCCAGGCGTTCCGGCAGCCGGGCTCGTCGTTCAAGCCGTTCATCTACTCGGCGGCGCTTGAGCAAGGCAACACGCCCGCCACTATCGTCAACGATGCGCCGGTCGTCATCAATTCCTCCGAGCTCGAGGCCGTGTGGCGCCCGATCAACTACAGCGGCCGCTTTTACGGACCGACCCGCATGCGCGAGGCGCTGGTGCGCTCGATGAACCTGGTGTCCGTGCGCCTGTTGCTTTACGAAACCGGCATCGGCAGCGCAATCCGCCACATCGCGAAATTCGGGTTCGGCGACGCGGCGCTGCCGCGCAACGGCTCGCTGGCGCTGGGCGGCGGCAACGCGTCGCCGCTCGACATGGCGCAAGGCTATGCCGTCATCGCCAACGGCGGCTATGCGATCAAGCCGTACGTTATCGATGCCATCTATGGGCCGGAAGGCGAAACGCTGTACCGCGCAGAGCCGCTTGTCGTTTGCGAACCCTGCAAAGCGGCCGATGACAGCCCGGCATTCGGCTTCGGCAGCAAACAAGAAGCCCTTTCGCTCGAAGCCATGGCCGATGTTGCAATGACCTATCGCCCGGATGCGGCGACCGCGCCCGACCTGTTCCGCAATGTCAATGCAGCGCCTCATGATCTTTCGGTGCAGAACATGTTCCTGATTCAGGACATGATGCGCGATGTCATTCGCCGCGGTACCGGCCGCAAGGCGATGGTCCTCGGCCGCAGCGACCTGTCCGGAAAGACCGGCACGTCGAACGACCGGCGTGACGCCTGGTTCGGCGGCTTCAACGGTGATATTGCGAGTGTCGTCTGGGTAGGCTACGACAACGATCAGCCTCTGGGGCCCGGCGAGGAGGGCTCTCGGACGGCGCTGCCGATTTGGATCGAGTTCATGCGCAGTGCGCTCGCCGGTGTGCCTGAAAACCAGATGCCAATGCCCAAGGGCATCGTCACCGTGAAAATCAATCGCTCGGACGGCTGCCCTGCCCGTGCGGGACAGACCGACACGATGTTCGAGGTCTTCATGCAGGACAACGTGCCCGAGTGCGAGTCGGTGGACGAGCTGCCCGACATCTTTAATGATATCTCGGGGTCGCGCGATGCGTTGCGCAATGCCGAGCCCGACGGCGAATCGGGCGACGAGGACGACGCCGAAGAACCGGAACCGCTCTTCTGAGTGAGGCGATGCCAAAGAAAGATTCGAACGGAAGCAACCGCTCGCGCCAGGTCGTCGCGCAGGAAGCGGCGCGCATCATCGTCAACCAAGGTATCCGGGACTACGGGCTCGCGAAAAAAAAGGCCGCCGAGCGCCTGGGGCTGACGAATCGCGGTTCGTTGCCGGCCAATGTCGAGATCGAACGCGCCGTCGCCGAGCACCACCAGCTGTTCGGCGGGGACGGCCATGCTTCGTTGTTACGCGCGCTGCGCGTCGCTGCACTGAGCGCGATGGAAATGCTCGATGAATTTTCACCGCGCCTTGTTGGCCCGGTTCTGAACGGCACCGCCGACGAGAACTCCGCCGTAAACCTGCACGTGTTCGCCGACGCCGCCGAGCTGGTCGCTGATCATCTCGATGCCAGGGGATTCGCGTGGCGCGCCTACGAACGTCGACTGAAATACCGCCGGGACCGGCCGGAAACCTGCGCGGGATTCGAGTTCAAAGGCGCGAGCGGACCGATCCAGGCCACGGTTTTTCCGGTCGACGGCATCCGGCAAGCACCGCTGAGCCCGATCGACGGCCGGCCGATGGACCGCGCCGACGCAGCCCGCGTACGCGCCCTGATCGGCCTGTAAGAGCGGCGTCAGCGCTTTTCGATTGCGACGTAGTCGCGCTGTTTCGGACCGGTGTACAGCTGGCGCGGCCGGCTGATGCGTCCGGCCGGGTCCGAAATCATCTCGCGCCAATGTGCGGTCCAGCCGACCGAGCGGCCGATTGCGAACATGACCGTGAACATCGACGTCGGAATGCCGAGCGCGCGATAGATGATCCCCGAGTAAAAATCCACGTTCGGGTACAGCTTCTTTTCAATAAAGTACGCATCATTCAACGCAACCTGTTCGAGCTCCAGTGCAAGATCGAACAGCGGCGTATCCTGGCGGCCGAGCTTCGCGAGTACCTTGTGGCACATCTCGCGAATGATCGTCGCGCGCGGATCGAAGTTTTTGTAGACACGATGGCCGAAACCCATCAGCCGGAACGGATCCTTCTTGTCCTTGGCTTTCTCGACGTACTTGCCGATCTGGCTCGCATCGCCAATCTCCTCCAGCATTTCGAGCACGGCCTCGTTGGCGCCGCCGTGTGCGGGACCCCATAGCGCCGAAATACCGGCCGCGATCGCCGAGTAGGGATTTGCGCCTGAGCTGCCGGCCATACGCACCGTCGACGTCGAGCAGTTTTGCTCGTGATCGGCGTGCAGGATGAACAGCAGGTCGAGCGCTTCGGCCGCGACCGGATCGATCTGGTAGGGCTCTGCCGGTACCGCGAAGAACATGTGCAGCAGGTTCTCGCAATAGTTCAGGTCGTTACGCGGATACATGAACGGCTGGCCGCTGTTCAGCTTGTGCGCGGCGGCCGCGATCGTCGGTAGCTTGGCCAGCACCCGGTGCGCGAAAATGTCGCGATGTTCCGGATTCTCGGCGTCCATCGTGTCGTGATAATAGGCCGACATGGAGCCAACGACGGCCGACAGTATCGCCATCGGATGCGCGTCGTACCGGAAACCGTTGAAGAAGCGCAGCATGCCCTCGTTCAGCATCGTGTGCCGGCGGATCGTGTTATCGAATGATTCCAGCTGCTCAGCCGTCGGCAACTCACCGTGCAGCAGCAGGTAGGACACTTCAAGAAAGCTGGACTTCGCCGCGAGCTGCTCGACCGGGTAGCCCCGGTACATCAGCACGCCGTTTTCACCGTCGATAAACGTGATATCGGAACTGCAGCTGCCGGTAGAAACGAAGCCCGGATCGTACGTGAAGACGCCATGCGTCTTGTAAAGCGCGGCGATATCGATGACGTCGGGGCCGACAGATCCCGAACGGACCGGTAGCTCCATTTCGTTGCCGTCAGGGCTAATCAGGCGATACGAGTCCTGGCTCATTGTTATCCTCTTGATTTTGCGGACAGGCAGACAGGCCGGCGAACGCCGGCTGTCGGGCTAGCCTGACGAGCATAACAGAACCGGGCGATCGCCCGGCAAAGGTTACATTCCGTACTTTTTGCGGAATTTGTCTACGCGACCGCCGCTGTCGACGATTTTCTGCTTGCCCGTATAAAACGGATGGCAGGAAGAGCAAACCTCGATGACGAGATCGTCGCCCAGCGTCGAGCGCGTGGTGAACTCGTTGCCGCAACTACAGGTAACCTTGATGTCCGTGTAGTTGGGGTGAATATCGGGTTTCATTCTGGGCTCTCCACGGCACTCGGTGTGCCAAAAAGGTCGCGTAATATATCGGGATGGTCTGCCCGCCGCAAGCCCGTCGGCCACGGGCGATTCTTATCCACAGATCCTGTGGATAAGGTTGTGGAACGTTTTTGAACGGGTCGCCTAAGGTGCGGATTTTCAAAGCGCCCCGTCAATATGACTATTTTGTGTCCAGTTTTTAAACGTTCATATAATCAATGACTTACGAGACTATTTCGACGCTCGTAATGAGCTGATCATCAATCCGCACTGAATTTACAGTGAGCGCCCGCCGTTGTGTATAAATCAACCCGGCAGAAAGGCGCCCTGGAGATCGTTCAGAAACCGGATGCCGAGTTCGGTCGGCCGCCAGGTTCCAGCCGCATTGCGCTCCAGAAGGCCCCGTTCGACGCTCGCTCGGGCCGCTGCGGAGAGCCTCTCGACAGCGAGCCCGGTCCGCGCCTCGAACATCGACTCCTCGAAGCCGTCGGCCAGCCGCAACGCGTTCAGCATGAATTCGAACACCAGCTCGTCGGCCGGCAGCGGGTCCCCGGATTTGATCTCGTCGCCGGCCTCCAGGGCCTGCATGTACGACATCGGGTTCGCCGGCTTCGCGTACCGCCGGACGCCGTCGGCCGCGGTGACCTTGCCGTGCGCGCCTGCGCCCGCCGCAAGATAGTCGCCGAACGACCAGTAGTTAAGGTTATGACGGCACTCCCGGCCCGGCCTTGCGAATGCCGATACCTCATACTGGCGAAAGCCGCGCGCCGCCAGCAGCGCCTGCCCCTCGCTCTGGATCTCCGCGGCCAGCTCGTCATCAGGTATGCCGGCGGGCGGTCGCGCGTGAAACACGGTGTTCGGCTCCAGCGTCAGCTGGTACCACGACACG
>JBFIQH010000085.1:0-11456 GCA_041609735.1 Woeseiaceae bacterium
ACGCTGTTTGGCATCCTGTTGATCGCCATCAACCCGGCGCTGCTCGAGGTCGGCTGGTTCCAGCTGAAACTGGCGTTGCTCGCGGGGCTATTCGCCTATCACTATCGATGCTACGCATGGATCGTCAGGCTGCGAGCGGATCACGTTGCAAACACGAAATGGTTGCGTTGGTTCAACGAGATCCCGGTCATCTTCCTGCTCGGCATAATCCTGCTTGCAGTGACCAAGGCATTCTGATTACGGCGACTCGGGCGAACGCTCCCGGAGTTCCTTCAGATCCTTGTCAAACACGGCCCGCCAGCGCTTCGGCCACCAGCGCGGCGGCGGCGGCAGGCCGTCGGGGTAGAGCGTCTCGCCGAGCTCATGCAGCGCCCGTGCATAGACGCGCCGCTTGAAGTAGATGACCTCGTTGACCGGACGCCAGAAATCTACCCAGCGAGCACGATCAAACTCCGGCTGCTCCGACAAATCGAAGCGGACACGTTCCGGCGAACCGACCAGCCGCAACATGAACCAGCGTTGCTTCTGGCCGATACACAGCGGTTTGGAATGGCGGCGAACGTATTTGTCGGGCAACCGGTAGCGCAGCCAGTCGCGGGTGACGCCGAGCACCTCGACGTCGTCATGATCGAGGCCGATCTCCTCCTTGAGTTCGCGATACATCGCCACTTCGGCATCTTCGCCGCGCAACATGCCGCCTTGCGGAAATTGCCAGCCCCTGGCGCCGACACGCCCGCCGAGCAGCAGGCGACTGTCTGCATTGGACAGGATGATTCCGACATTGGCACGGAATCCCTCATCGTCGATCCAGTCGTTGCTCATAGCAACCGATACGCAAACTGTAACTGCCGATTACTTTACACTAGAGTGCTGACCAAATCGTTAACGCCGTCGCAGTTGCGACGTTCGATTCGCTACGTTTTTCGTCACACGGGGAATGATTTGCTGCAGGCACGGCACCTCGCCGGATTCGCGCTGCTTGCCGTCCTGGCCGGCGCTGCGCTCGTCTTTGCGCTCGCCAGCGGCAGCGCCAGTGCCGGCCTCGCCGACGCCATCGCGGCCGTGTCTGGCAACGCCACCGTCGAGGTTCGTGCCCTGATTCTGGAGCTGCGCCTGCCGCGGGCCCTGACGGCGTTCGGTGTTGGCGGCCTGCTCGCGTTGGCCGGCGTACTGATGCAGGTCCTGCTGCGCAATCCGCTGGCCGAGCCCTACATCCTCGGCACGTCGGGCGGCGCCGCGGTCGCGGCACTGTCGGCGATGCTGCTCGGTGCATCCAGCCTGGTCATCGACGCTGCCGCATTTGGCGGCGCACTCGGGGCAACCCTGCTGGTCTTCACGATTGCGCGGGGCAGCGGCAGCTGGACGCCGGCCCGCCTGCTGCTGACCGGTGTCGTGCTGGCTGCCGGCTTCAGCGCGGCAACGACAATGCTGCTCGCGTTGAGCCCCGAACACCAGCTGCGCGGCATGCTGTTCTGGCTCATGGGCGACCTCAGTTTCGCGTTCGAACCGGCTGAAAGCCTCTCGCTGTTGCTGGTGCTGACGGTGTCAGCATTGCTCGTCGCGCGCCACCTGAATGTACTGGCCCGCGGCGAACTGGCGGCTGCGATCGTCGGGCTGTCCGTGGCCGGATTTCGCTACCTCGTTTTCGCAGCCGCGTCGCTCGCGACGGCGATCGCGGTGACCTCGGTCGGCGTCATCGGCTTTGTCGGCCTCGTCGTACCTCACCTGGTGCGGATCGCGTTCGGCAGCGATCACCGGCTGGTCGTTCCTGCGTCGGCGCTGGCCGGCGGGACGCTGCTCGTCGTCGCGGATACACTTGCGCGTACCCTGCTCGCGCCGCGACAGCTGCCGGTCGGCGCGCTGACCGCCGCGATCGGGGTCCCGTTATTCCTGTTCCTGATGAGCCGCAGCCGCGGCTACAGCCAGACCTAGTCGTAGCCTGCACGCTCCGCCAGCCGAATCGCCTCGTCGATGCGCCAGGCGGCACGCGCGACCGGACGAACGCGGGTTGGCGTCGACAATGCGACAGCGCCCGACCCAATCAACCATTCGATCAGCATCAATGCCGATTCGGGCTCGCGCGCGTGCCGCGCTATGCCGATACCGTCGATATCCACGACAGCTCCGTTCCCGGTCACGACATCGATTGTCGGCTGGCCGGCCGCAGCATCAGACGACAGGATGCCGAGCATACAGGTCCCGTCTGCGATTGCATCGTGCAACGAAGCCTCACTGCCAAACGGCGGCAGCGCCAGGTTGCGCACCCAGTGCCGCACGGCGAGTTCGGCCTCACGTGCTCCGTATCTATCGATCAGGTTGGCGATCAGCACCCGGTTCAATGGCAGCGACGACGATGT
This sequence comes from Woeseiaceae bacterium, assembly GCA_041609735.1. GTDB lineage: Bacteria > Pseudomonadota > Gammaproteobacteria > Steroidobacterales > Woeseiaceae > UBA1847. Next base: position 2,358 of record JBFIQH010000085.1, read on the forward strand.
CAGGCACAGCTTGCCATCGTACGTCGCTTTGCCGAGGTCCGTGAATTCGGCAATGTCCGCCGCGTCTGCAAATTCCGCTGCATGGGCAACGACTGCCGTGCGCGCGCGTGCCGCCACCCAGTAGCCGTCCGGGTCACGCAGCGCCTCGCCGACGCGTGCCGTCAGCGCGTCGCTTCGCAAGGGCCGCAGCGCACCCGCGTCGGCCGCCTGCCAGACACCGTGGACGGAGGGCGTCAGCAGGACATCGGCCGGTGGCGAACCGTGATTCTCGATGACCTCGTTGACGACGGTCGCCGCATCGCGTTGCCGCACCGTCACCCGGATACCGGTCTCCCGCGTAAAACCGGCAAAAATACCGGGCCAGTACGTCGGATCGTCATGCGCGGCATAGACGACGACCGGTTCCGGCCGGATCGTGGCCGCTACCTCGGGTTGGCTCGAACCCCGACCGCAAGCCGCCAGCAGGAGCAATAGCACGCAGCCGACTGGCAGCGATTTCGTCAAGCAGCTTCCCCGACGACGACGCAATCGCGCCCCTCGGACTTGGCGCGATACAGCGCGACGTCGGCCCTGGCGAGTAACGAGTCACCAATCGTTTTCAGGTCTGTCGCGTGTGATGCCGGGCGAATGCCGGCGATGCCGATCGAAAGCGTAATCGCCGTTTGCTCCTTGTTCGGCAGCTCGAACGGCGTCCTCGCGATCGCATTTCGAATGCGTTCGGCGAGGTGCTCTGCGTCGGCGGTGTCGGTATCAGGCAGCAACACCACGAATTCTTCGCCACCGTAACGTGCAGCGACATCGCTGGCGCGCACCTGCGACTCGATACGCTGCGCGATCTCGCGCAGCACGGCATCTCCGGCGGCATGTCCCCAGGTATCGTTGACGCGCTTGAAGTAGTCGACATCGAGCATCAGGCACGCGAGGTTGTTGCCGTCTCGGCTCGCGCGCGCGAGTTCCTCGTTGAGACGAACCTGCAGGTACCGCCGGTTGTGCCACCCCGTCAACACGTCGGTAAAGCCGCTGCGCAACAGCCGCGCGCGATTGACGACGTTCTCGATGCAGTAGGTCGCGATGACGCCGAGATGCGCGAGAAAGTCGCTCGCATGGTCACGCGTGAATCGCAACCGGTCGGCGCTGCCGAGGTTGATACTGCCCATCAGCTGGCCGCGGTGAATCAATGGGATCATCGCCACGCTCGCGAGGTCGCGGCTGTGCGGAAACACGAGCTGGTGATCGCAGGCCGCGTACGGACCGAGCCAGGGTCGCCGCAATGCAACATACTGGGGTGCGAGGCCGGTCAGCGATTCGACCACAATCAGGTTCTTGATTGACTCGGCCTGACTCCCTGACGCCAGCAACAGGTGTCGCAAGTCGTGGTCGGGGTCACAAACGACGACACTGACATACTGCAGGCCGTAGCTGGCGCGCAATCCGTCGATCAGTTCGTGAAACAGCGACGAAAGGTCCTCGGCCTGCAGCAGCCGGAGCTCGCGCTGCTGCGAGCGCCGCATTTTGTCTTCGTTGCGGGTTGCCTCGGCCGTCACTTCGTCGAGCTGCCGCCGCAGTGCGTCGATTTCGGCTTCCTGTTGCGTCCGGGAATTCATGCGTTCGGCCCTTTCCCCTGCCGGTGTCCGGTTTTACCAGAAAGCCGCGGCCGCGTCGCGACAGCGGGCCGCAATTTACGGCCCAGGTTACGGATCGGTATCAACCGCGCATTGCAAAATAGTCACGACCGCTCAACATCAAGTCGACGAAGCCCTGCTCGTCGCCTTTCGAGACCAGCTCGCGAATGCGCGCGGCCGCGTCGGTCAATGCATCGAGCGGCGCCATGCCGAACTTGTTGAGATTCTGGATCTCGAAATACAGGTGCGGGTTGTCCTGTGCGACTGCTTCCGACACGAGTAATTGTGCATCGAAGGTCGTCGACGACATGCGGGCGAGCTTCGGCGCCGCTTCGCCGCTTTCGGCAAGCGCCGTGAAGAACGCGATATTCAGCGCGTGCGACAAGCCGAGGACGTAGGCGATCAGCCGGTCGTGATCATCGAGCCCCATGTCCAGCTGCTCGACCATCGTCGAGCTGAATAGATCTTTGGCGGCCGACGTTGCCGGCTCACAACCGACGTCGCAGACGATCAGGTGCTTGCCGGACAACAGGCGTGTGTCGGGTCCGAACATGGGATGCAGCGAGGCGACCTGGCAGCCGGCGTTGCGCAGCTCCGTCAGGCCGTCGATCAGCGGCGACTTCAGTGAGCCGATGTCGAACACGAGGCCCGGCGGCTTCAGAACGGCCAGTTGCGCGAGTATTCGGCCCGACACGGCCAGCGGCGCGGCGACGGCGATGACATCGTAATCGACGCCGGCGTCGGTCCAGCTATGAAATTGTCCCGGGCCGTCGTCAACGCCAGGGTCCGCGATCGTCGTCGCGAATCCCTGCGACTGGAAGAAATCGGCGAACCAGCCGCCCATCTTGCCGGCACCGCCGATGACCAGCGCGCGACGGCCGTCTCCCCGCCCTTCGGCCATCACACGCTCGCGTTCCTGGCTCTCGAGCGACGTCGTTATCAGCTTGCGCAACAGGGACTCAGCGAGGTCCGGATCGACGCCGAGCGCCTTCGCCTGCGCACGGCCCATGTCGAGCACGTCCTTTTCGCGTGCGTAATCGCGCGTCGCCGCGCCCGCCGACTGCTTGTGGCGGCCGATATCGCCGACGACCCGTTGCCGTTCGGCGACCAGTTCGATGAATCGCCGGTCGATCTCCGACAATTGCTTGCGCAAGTCCTCGAGGCTCATTGCAATAAAATCCGCTTTTCTTGAAGAACATCGCTGTTTTACAGCAGTTTTCGGACGGGCGCCAAACGCGATGACAGTCCCGCGCTGCTCCGTCTTGTTCGGCGTTTGTTAGGGTCGGGGAAATCATGCGAATATCGGCCAACGCAGAATCCCTAAAGAAGCCGAACATCTACCAGGAGTGGTCATGAAAACACGAGCCGCTGTCGCCTACGAGGCCGGTAAACCACTGGTCGTCGAAACCATTGAACTCGATGGACCGAAAGCCGGTGAAGTCCTGCTGCGCAATGTCGCCACCGGCGTTTGTCACACCGACGCATTTACGCTCTCGGGCGAGGATCCCGAGGGTATTTTCCCCGCCGTGCTGGGCCATGAGGGCGGCTCGATTGTCGAGGAAGTCGGCAAGGGCGTGACATCGGTCAAACCGGGCGACCACGTCATTCCGCTGTACACGCCGGAATGCGGCGAATGCAATTTTTGTACGTCCGGCAAGACGAACCTGTGCCAGGCGATTCGCGCGACGCAGGGCAAGGGGCTGATGCCGGACGGCACGTCGCGCTTCAAAGCCAATGGCAAGACCATCTATCACTATATGGGTACATCGACGTTCAGCGAGTACACGGTGCTGCCCGAGATTGCCGTTGCAAAAGTCAACAAGGAAGCACCGCTCGAGAAAGTGTGCCTGCTCGGCTGCGGCATCACGACCGGCATCGGCGCCGTGCTGAACACGGCGAAAGTCGAGCCGGGCGCCTCCGTCGCCGTCTTCGGCCTCGGCGGCGTCGGCCTCAGCGCGATCCAGGGTGCGACCATGGCGAAAGCCGGCCGGATCATCGCGATCGACATCAACGAGGACAAGTTCGAACTCGCGAAGCAACTCGGCGCGACCGACACCGTCAACCCGAAAGACTACGATGCACCGATCCAGGACGTCATCGTCGAGCTGACCGATGGCGGCGTTGACTATTCGTTCGAGTGCGTTGGCAACGTCAAACTGATGCGCTCGGCCCTCGAATGCTGTCACAAGGGCTGGGGCGAATCCGTCATCGTCGGCGTCGCCGGTGCCGGCCAGGAAATTTCGACGCGGCCATTCCAGCTCGTTACCGGTCGCGTCTGGCGCGGTACCGCGTTCGGCGGGTGCAAGGGCCGCTCGCAGCTGCCCGGCATGGTCGACCAGTACATGAACGGCGCCATCAAGATCGACGAATTCATCACGTACACGATGCCGCTCGAGGACATCAACCGCGCGTTCGACCTGATGCACGAAGGCAAAAGTATACGATCCGTCATTCACTTCTGATTTCCGCTTGCGACAGTACTGCGTCATGAAAGGAGTAGCCGTCGCAACAACGTCGAAGCTGGCAGCAAGCGCCGCCCGGGAAGTTGCCGGACGCGGCGGCAATGCCGTCGACTGCGCGCTGGCGGCCTCGCTGCTGACCATGAACACCGAGCCCGGTGTCTGTGCGCTGGCCGGCGGCGCCTACATCACGATCTGGCAGGCGGGCGAACAGCCGGTCACTATCGACGGCAACGTCGCCGTACCCGGGCTGGGACGCGACGGTGGCATTTCGCCGGACAGCGTCGAGCAGGTGTCGATGGCTTACGGCGGCGGAATCAGGACACTGGTCGGTGCCGGCTCCGTCGGCGTGCCGGGCTCGCTCGCGGCCGTCGAGGCAGCCTGGCAACACTATGGCAAAGCCGCCTGGGCCGACATCTTCGAGCCCAGCGTCCGGGCAACGCGCGAGGGCTTCCCGCTGTCATCCGCCGCCCGGTATTACCTCGGCTATTCGGGCACCTCCGTCTACGGGCGATCCGCGGACGGTTTCGGCGCGCTGCACGACAGCGGCCGCCTGCTTGACAAGGGCAGCCGCATCGTCGTCCCGCACCTGTCGAACAGCCTCGCGATGATCGCCAGCGGCGGCGCCGGCGTGTTTTACGAGGGAGAACTGGCCACACGCATCGTCACGCATTGTGAGCAACGCGGCGCAAGCCTTACGCATCGCGACCTCGCCGAGTACGCGGCTATTGCGCGGCCAGCTCTGCAAATCGCGCTCGGCGACTGGCGCATAGCAACGAATCCGCCGCCGGCCGTCGGCGGCACCGTGCTCGGCGCGATGCTGGCGGCGTTCGCCAGGGAACCGGTCTCGGCCTGGGACGAGGCCGCCGTCAGGCAATTGATCGACGTACAGCGGGCAGCGCTCGACTACCGGCGTCTGCACCTCGATCTCAGCGACGACGTGGCCGCCGACAGCGAGCGCATGCTCGACGACGCCGGCAGCGGACGCCTGCTGAGCCGCTGGGCATCAGCATCCACCGTGCACACCTCCGCCGTCGACGAGGACGGCCTCGGCTGTTCGATTACTGCGTCGAGCGGCTACGGCTCCGGCGAAATGCCGGAAGGCACCGGGCTATGGCTCAACAATTGTATCGGTGAGCTTGAGCTGAACCGCCGTGGCCTCGACGCCGGCCCGCCGGGCCGGCGACTGCCCTCCAACATGGCCCCCAGCGTCGCGCGATGCCGCGAACGCGTGATTGCCGTTGGCACGCCCGGCGCCGATCGCATCACGACGGCACTGCATCAGTTTCTCGTCAACGCGCTGCAGCTCGCCATGCCGCTGGATCGCGCCTGCGCGCACCCGCGTGCGCATGTCGACACCAGCGGCGACGAAGTGCGGCTGATGGCCGAGGCCGGCTTGCCGTTGCCGGAGACGGATTTGCCGGTAAAAGTGTTCGAAACGCCAAGCATGTATTTTGGCGGCGTCGGCGCAGCGCAATTCGATGCGGCCGCCGGTTTTACCGTGGCCGCCGACCCGCGGCGCGAAGGCGGTACGGTGCTGGTCGAACGACATCCAGCCCTCTGATACGCTCCGCGTCATGAACCTGCCGACCAACAGCGACCGAACCGGTGACTGACGACTTTCTCGCGCCGAGGCTGCCGGACCCGCTGCCGGGAAATCCAATGGCCTGGGCGAACGCCTGGCTCGCGCATGCAACCGCACAATCCGTGCAACGCAATCCCAATTCGATGACGTTGGCGACGGTCGATGCCGACGGCCAACCGTCTGCGCGTGTCGTCCTTTGCAAGTCTTTTGTCGTCGATCCGGGGTATGTCGTTTTTTACACGAACTACCAGTCGCGCAAGATGATGGAGGCGTTTGCTCATCCCGAAGTTGCGGCGACATTTCATTGGGACGCGCTCGGGCGGCAGGTTCGTATCGAGGGCCTTGCAGTGCGCTCGCCGTCGGACGAGTCCGACGCCTATTTTGAGACACGTCACTGGGGTAGCCAGATCGGGGCCTGGGGCAGTGACCAGAGCGCGCCGATCGCCTCGCGCAAGGCGCTGATCGAACAGGTCGCCGCGCGTGCACGAGCGATTGGCGTCGAAGTCGCCGACGACCTGCAGACATTGTCGGGCGGCAAGCCTTCGGTCGTGCCGCGGCCCAGGCACTGGGGCGGCGTGCGCATCTGGGCGCGCAGGATCGAGTTGTGGATCGAAGGCGGTGACCGCATTCACGAGCGCGCCGCGTGGATGCGATCGCTGACGGCCGCCACCGCGCACTCGTTCACCGTCGGCGCCTGGACCGGCACACGGCTGCAGCCCTGAAACGGATCATGATCCATACAAGGATTAAACGCCCATGAATCGATGGCTGGACGAACGCGAGATCAGCTGTCCGTTTTGCGCCGAGACGATTACGATCCTCATCGATGCGTCGGCGGGCGAGCAGGACTACATCGAGGATTGCCAGGTGTGTTGCCGGCCGATGCAGGTCTCGGTGTCTGTCTCCGACGGCCAAGTCGATGCGGTCAGCGTTGACTGTGCAAGCTGACCGAATTCTTCTGATTTGCGCGTTGGTGTTGCTGTCGATAGCAGCAAACGCTGATGTTGTCATCGATGAGGGCACCAACATCCATGCCGATATTGCGCCTGACGGGCGCATTGCGATGGATTTGCTCGGCTCGCTTTGGATCCGGCAGGCTGATCGTGTCGACGCCGAAGCAGTCAGTACCGGCGCCGATACGGTTCGGCGGCCGAAGTTTTCGCCCGACGGCGAGTCCCTGGTGTTCGAGACGGGGACGGCAGACCGGGCGGGTCTGCGCATCCTGCGAATCGCGACCGGTGCCGGTAACCGCATCGGCGACGATCGATACGCGAATCGATTCCCCGATTGGCATCCGGGCGGCGAACGACTGGTGTATGCCTCTGCACGCAATGACAGCGGCTTCGATTTGTGGGAAGCCGATATCGCGACCGGCCTCGAATGGCGGCTGAGTAACCTGCCGGGCGACGAAACCGAGCCCGCCTGGTCGGGCGACGGGCGTCACCTCGTCTATGTCCATGTCCACGACGGACGATGGTCGCTGATACTGCGGCGCTTCGGGCTCCCGGACGAGCAGCTGCTCGTGTCGACGCAGCCGATCGCCGCGCCGTCATGGCGTCCGGACGGCAGCCTCGTCACGTGGTTGACGCGCGAAGATGCCGGATGGACCGTATGGATGACGATACTGTCGACGCCACGGCTACACCGTCGGCTGCTGACGGACGACGACGTATTTCTCGCGCCGCTCGTATGGCCCGACCGTGAGCGCATGATCTACACGGCCAGCGGCCACATCCGCACGCGACCGTTCGATGCCTGGACGTCATCGACGATCCCGTTCCGCGCCAGCGTCGGCGAAGCGCCGAACGCCGCGGCCGCCCGCGCGAGTCCGCGCCTGCTCCCTGTGAGCGATAAACCATCGGGACGCACGATCATCCGCGCGGGACGGCTGTTCGACGGGCTGGGTAACGGTTACATCGAGGACGTCGACGTCGTCATCGATGACGGCGTCGTCAGTGCGGTCGACGTACGCCGCGATCGCAGCGACGGTATCGTTGTCGATCTCGGCGACCTGACGTTGCTGCCCGGGCTCGTCGATGCCTATGCGTCACTGCCCGCGTCCACTGACGCATCGACAGGCCCGTTGCTGCTCGGTCTCGGCGTGACAACGGTGGTTGCAGAACACCCGCAGGCCAAGGAACTCAACCGGACGTGGTCCGGCAAGGCGATGCCCGGGCCGAGGCTGCTCACGGCGGCGCCGCTCGCTTTGGCAACGTTTGACGATCCGCTGCCGTGGCTCGTGACAGTGAGCGGCGACCGCGCGTTGGCAGGCGAACAGCGACCGATCGTGGAACGATGGCAAGAGCGCGGCGTCGCCGTCTTGGCGGACAGCTGGCAAGCCGCTGTCAGCGCCGGGACGTCGATGCTGCTCGGCGTCGACTCCGGGCCGACGTCACCGGCCGGGCGACGTTACGCCGACGTGCGCCTCGCGAGCGGGGTCGGGGAGATCACGCTGGTTTCGGGGCTTGCCGATGCAGGCTCGACGAAGGTCGATGACCTGTGGCGCTCCCGAGTCGCGAACCAGCTGCCGCGGCCGCGACAGTTCGCGCGGCGCTTCACCCGCGTTCCTGACCTGGCGCCATCGGCACCGACGCTGGTCGCCGGCAGTTTCCCGAATGGCCTGCCGCCGGGCATCGCGCTGCATGCCGAACTGCGTGCGCTCGTCGCGGCCGGCCTGTCTCCGGCCCAGGCGTTGAAAGCGGCCGGCGTCAATGCGGCATCGGCGCTCGGCCTCGGACCGGGTATCGGCCGCGTTGCGCCCGGCGCCGTCGGGGACATGCTGGTCGTCGACGGCGACCCGCTGGCCAACGTCGAGGACGCGCTGATGATCGTCGGAATAGTCCGAAATGGCCGGTTTTTCAGTGTCTCCGGACTGCTGGACCGGGTCGCAGCCGCGGTAAACGTCGAATAATTTAACACTTTATGTTCAATTGGCCCGGATTCCTGGGCCGGAAAGAACGCCGTACCGCTGGCCGTCGGTAGCGGCGATTAACGAAAGCACAAGATCTGGCATACAGGCTGTCCCAACCTCTGGATTTTCAGCGCTTTAAAGGCACCTCTTTGTCCTTTGGCTTATGTAGAGCGGCAGTAAATGTCGGATTTGTTGACAGAAATGCGGCGTTTTTCCAGCAGCGGATCGGATCGGTAGTCTTAAGCGCTTGATAGCGGCGCGCTGCGGGGTGGTTGGCACAGGTCTTGCTTTTATTACTCTGCCCAAGCGAAGTGTAACTGCAATTTGCGGCATCTAACGGACCAGTTGAGGATTTAGACGCCAGAAGAACAATAACTACAAAAACAATAAGATCCAGATCCAATAACAATAATAGCTCTGTATCCGGCCGTACGAATTCGCAGTTACCTCTTTTGATAAAAAGAAAGAGAAAATTAGCCCCGCCGCTCACGCCGCGGGGCTTTTTATTGGGGCTGTCGGCAA
>JBFIQH010000086.1:0-11383 GCA_041609735.1 Woeseiaceae bacterium
GAGCTGCCGATGGCGGCGGGCGACGGCAGCGGGCGACGTGTTGTAGCCATGGATGAAGACCGCGATGTCACCGCAATCCTCGCCGGTGTGCGGATCCTGGCCCGTATGGCCGCGCGTCATCACGGCGTCGACCCAGCGCTTGCGTGGGATCGCGTGATCGGGCCCTGGCACACGGTTGCCGGGTACTTCCAGGAACCGCGCACGGCCCGGCTCGCTGCCGAACTTGCCTTTACGCACGTTGCGGGCGGTGATCAGGTAATTCGGCATGACTGTCAGCGCGGCAAGGCGGCTTTGAGTTCTATTTTTTCACTGACGAAGGAGATCCAATCGGCAGCATTGCGTCGGGCATCCGCATCGCCAAGCTCGCGAACCTTGTCGAATGCGCCGAGCGCCTCCTGGAATTCACCGAGTTCAACATAGGCCATGCCCTTCAGCATGTATGCGTCCGCAGGCTTGTCGATGCCTAGTTCAAGCGCTTGGTCGGCGGCCTCGCCAACCCCATCCCAGCGTCCCATCTCGTTGAGAATCAGCGCTTTACGCATAGCGTATTTGCCATCATTGCTGACCAGGGAGAGCTGATCGATGACTTTAATTGCCTTGTCGAACTCGCGAGCGTCCATCCACGCCTGTAACAACAGGTCAAGATGTTTTCTGTTCTCTTGAACAGCCCCCGCGCTGAGCGCATCTTCGAGGATCGTGCCGGCCGCATACGGAATCTCTTGCAACATATTGAGCTGCACCAAGGCGATGATTTTCGATTCCTCTGTGATCATGCCGTTTCGATAAGCAACCATCATTGCGTCGAGGGCTTTGGCGTCGTCGCCGAGCTGCAGGTAAATGTTTGAAAGAAGTTCCCAGTACTTCGATTTACCAGGCCAAATTTGCAACATTCTGCGCAGCACGCCGGCGGCGGCCGAATAGCGATCCTTGTCAATATGAATCGCCAGTTCGAGCATATACCAGCTTTCCACTGGCGTAGGCGAGACTTCAATCGCCTTGCGAACATACGGCAAGGCATCATCGTATCGATCGAGTTCGGCGAAAGCGGACGCAATGACCATGTAGGCTTCCGCCTTGGGTTCAGCTTCGTATTCGAACCACAGTCGCATGGTTTCGATGGACTTCAGGAACTCGCCTTCAGCCGCGTAGAGTCCGGCGAGCGAGTATCGCATTCCCTGGACGACGTTTCCGGGTAACGCGTTGTAAGAAAGCGCCTTCTCGAAGCTTGCGAGTGCCTCGCGATTGCGATTCTGCTGAATGTAAATAAAGCCAAAGGTCTGCTGGACCAGCGCCTTTTCGTGATCGTTCAGCGAGGCATTAGCCAATTTGTTGAGGTCCGACAGGGCTTTTTCGTAATTACCTTCGCCCATCAACGTATGAATTGCACCAAGCCGACGGTAAATTGGTTCCGTCATCGACTGGGTATGTTCCTTGTGTTTCTTGATTTGCCGATTGCTGTCCAGTTCGGCCTGAGACCATGCAGGCTGTGGCCCCATCGTCAGCATGATCGCGCCGACGACGATTAGCAGGATTTCTCTGCGCAGGTTCTGCATCACTGGTTCAGGTTGAATTCAAGCCTCTGCGTGGCCTGTCGGGCGACCGGCTTGCCGTCCACGATGCGCGGCTTGAACTTCCACTTGTATATTGCGCGAATGGCGTTACGGTCGAAGATGCGTCGTGGATCTGACGCGATAACGCGAGGATTCGAAACGCTGCCGTCCGGTTCGATCGTAAACTCTATCTCGACCCAGCCTTCGATGCCGTTGAGCAATGCTTCGCGCGGAAATTGCGGCTCGATCGTAACAATCGGAATCACGTCGCCTTCGGCACTCGGATCCCCCGCAGCCCAGTTACCGAGATACGGGCCCTGCCCGGAAGCGATGCCGAGATTGATTTTCGGCATCTGTATATCCGGAACCTGTTGCTGCGGACGGTCGGGGTCGGACACCGTCAATTTCGGCGGTGGCGGTGGCTTTTTCGGGGGCTCCGGTTTCGGCGGCGGCGTGCGCTTCCTCAGATTTTCGATTTCGTCCTGGTCGACCTGGATAAAGTCCAGCGAAACGGCGTCGTCGTCGGCGCGCAGCGCTTTGGCGCCACCCGAAATGAGTGTGTGCATCAACCAGAAAAGCGCCAGCGCGATCAAGACACCACTGATTGTCGAAGCGAATAATCGCACTTGCCTGCCCCTGACTACGTGGATTCTGGCTCGGCAGCAATTGATATGCTGACGACGCCACCCGCGCGCACCTGATCCATGACATCGATGATGACGCCGGTCGGCGCAGCCTGGTCCGAAATCACGATCGCCGAACTCTCCGGAATTTCTTTGACGGTGTCCTCGACCAGTTGCCGTACATCGTCGATTTCTATGCGCCGATTGTTCATCCATATATGTCCGTCGGTGGATACGCCTATAAGGATGTTACCCCGCGGTTTGGGCTCGGTTGTCTCGGCAACCGGCTTGACCGGTGTGATACCGGGTTCCTTGACGAACGACGTGGTCACAATGAAGAAAATCAGCATGATGAATACGATATCGAGCATCGGCGTGATGTTGATATCCATTTCCTCGTCGCGATTATTTCGTCTCTTGCGCATCGAACCCATTACTCGGCCAGCGCTACGAGCGAGACTCGCCCGGCACCGGCGACGCGCGCCTGATCAACCACGCGGACCAGCAATCCGGCGTCCGAGTTACGCGAAGCGGCGACAACGACCGGTGCGTCCGGAAGTAAAGCCAGGCTGCTTTCGATGTTGGCACGAACCGCCCGAATATCCGATGGACGGTCCTTGATGTAAATCTGTCCGTTGGCGTCGATCTTCACGAAAATGACCTCGGATACTTTCTCGGTTTTCGGCGGCTCGTTCGACGGGCGCGTCATATCAACGCCTGATTCTTTTAAGAATGAGGTCGTCACGATGAAGAAGATCAACATGATGAATACGATGTCGAGCATCGGAGTAATATTGATCTCGGCCTGGTCTTCGTCGTGATGTCGTCGTCTCATGGCGTCAGCTGTTACTAGGTCTGATGAATGAGCAATGAGTCTTCGAGAATCTGAATCTTGTCTTTGGCGCGCCGTTGCAGTGACGAGGCAAAATAGAGTCCCGACAATGCTGCAACCAGCCCGGCCATCGTCGGAATCGTAGCGGCAGAAACACCGGCCGCCATCAGGCGGGCATTACTGGTACCCGCCACCGCCATGACATTGAATACCTGGATCATGCCGGTGACTGTCCCCAGCAGCCCGAGCAACGGCAATAAAACCATCAAAACTTGTATAATTTTTAAATACTTGCGCACCTCGATACGAAACTCGGAAATCAGCATTTCGCGGATCTTGTGTGAATGCCACGACGTCTTGTCAGTGCGTGCGAGCCATTCGCGCAAGCAGCTCTCGATCATTCGCGGCACGCCGGTGCGAAAAAAATACAGGCGTTCGATGATTAGCGTCCACAAGAGGATGGTGACCGCCAGGATTGCCCACAGCACCTGACCACCCGTCTCCATAAAATTCCGAATCGCGACGAAAGGTGCTTCCAGAATATCCATCGGTTCTCTTCGTCAGGCCTGCTCTGCTCGGCGCGCGACCAGCCCGGCGCTTTGTGTTTCCAGGATGTCAATCAGGTTGCGGCTCTTGGACGTCAGCACCGCGTGCATGAACACCAGCGGGATGGCTGCCACCAGGCCCTCCACGGTGGTAACGAGCGCCTGCGAGATACCGTCGGCCATCAGTTTCGGGTCGCCGGTCCCGAACAGTGTGATCGACTGGAACGTTCGAATCATGCCGACGACGGTGCCGAGCAAGCCCATCAGGGGTGCGATTCCCGCAAGCACCTTGATCGTGCCGTGGAACCGCTCCAGTGCGGGCGTCTCGCGCATGATCGCCTCGTCGAGTTTCAGGTCGAGCGTTTCGACAGGTACGCTCGGGTTTGCCTCGTACACAGCGAGGACACGGCCCAGCGGATTGTCGGTCGACGCGGACGCAGACTTCAGCTGGCTGGCAATCTTGCGGCCGGCGAGCTGCAGCGACACGTACTGAATCAGGGCGAGGCTGATTCCTGCCAATGCCAGCACTATGATGACGTAGCCGACAGCGCCCCCCTGGTTCACCTGCTCCAAAAAACCGGGTGTCCGCACGACGAGGCTCAATAACGCGCCTCGTGTCGGGTCGATCGCGAGTGTCTCGAAACCCGATTCGGCTTCGAAATAGTCAAGCGCGGAATTCAGGTAACGTGCCGCCGGTTGCCGCGCAAGCTCCCGCAAGCTCGTTGTCGCCGGGTCGAATGCCAGGTATCCGTTTTCGTTGACGGCGTTAAATACGCCGATGCGCACGACTTCGGACGGTTGCTGGAAGCCGCCAGCATCCTCGATCGTGCGGCTGAAGCGGACGCTCTTCCCGGACTCGATCATTTCCTCGAGCAACAGCGCCTGCAGCTCGCGCAGGTCGGCAATTGACGGTAAGGCCGTTGCGGCGGCAAGCTTCTCCGCGATGGCGCTACGGCCCGGAAGCTGTGCCGTTATCAGCGATGTTTCGACGGTCCCCTTGGCATCGCCGGCAACCTGGCGGACCACGCCGAAAAGCTCGCCCATGTCACCGATGCGGACCTGCAGGGTTTCGTTGAGCTCGGTCAGTTCGAGTTCGTTGGCATCAAATCGCGCCTTGAGCGCGACACTGCGTGCCTCCTGGTCGCGTATTGCGGCCTGTGTCTGCTGCAGTATGGCTTGTTGCCGGTCGCGCTGTTCACGAAACTCCTGTTCGCGTTGCCGATTGACGGCCTCCGTTTGCTGGCCGGATTCGCGCACCGATTGCAGCAGCTGTTCCAGGGTTGCCACGCTGTCTTCCTGGGCATTTGCGGCGTCGGTCGGCAGCGCCAGTGACAAAACGAGCCAGGCGATCACTGGCGTCGCATGCTTGAACATAGTCATTCCCCAGCCTCCGCCGCCGGAACGGGGAGTTGGAGCAGGGTTGGTGCGGCCTGTTTTTTCGCGATGCGCAAGCCATCGGCGACGGTGCGCCGGTAGTCGCCACTGACGTCGACCCATTGCTTGCCCGACTTGTCCCAGACGCCGGTGTGGGATTGATCGGGTGTCTGGTAGGCGAGCACGATGCGCCCGATCCTCAGCAGATCGACCGTTCGTTCTTCCCCGTCGACCGGCAATGAACCGCTGTAAGCCTCGATCGTCCTGCCGTAGCCGGTCTCGATCTGGTAAGCCTCCATGATCTGCCGATACTTTTCGGAGACCGTGAAGTCGGAACTCTCCATATTTTCGCGCAAACGATGAACGCGGTCGGCACGCTCGCGGCGCGAGAACGGCATATCCAGTGAGATAAAGGTATCCAGCGCGTCGATCATTTCGTACATCAGCGGCACGATGCCCTTTTCGACATCGCCGAATTCCTCGAGCTGCCGCGCGATCGACTGCTTTTCAAGCTCCTGGTCTGCGACCAGTCTCTCGAGATTGCCGTTGTAAATAGTCAGGCGGTCGAGCTGCTGTGTCGCCACCCGGTAGTCCGCGAGCAGGTCGTTGCGCTGATCCGCAAGCTGCGCAACCGTCGTCTGGGATCGGCGAGACGCCGAGTCGACAGTGGCCTGCGTCTGCAGGGTCGAGTTCAGGAGCCTTTCGTTCTGCTGGGCAGAGGTCGGGGACAGCGACGGAACCATGGCAAGACTGGCGAGAAGCAGGGCGCGAATTCGTATGCGCCGGGGCCGGTTTACGTACATTCGAGATCCTCTGTACTGTTCGAGTCAACCCATCGAATCGGGTCCCGTGAGCTGCGGGCAAATTAGCAGACCGTCTAATCAATGGAAAGCGGCGAGGCGCTAATCGACCGAAATATAACGACAAATACCTGGGCGAAACTGAGAATTGCCAGCACAGGGTCGCCGTCGGCGACAATCATCGCTAGAATATTCGACAGTCGGACTTTCCCAGAGAGATAAACGATGTTGAATTTCGCGCGAACGGTTGCAGTTTTTCTGGTCGGCCTGTCGATTGCCGGAGTGTCGGCAGCGGCGCAGCAGGTTCCCGTCGAAGACTTTTTCAAGCGATCCGGATTTTCGAGTTTCCAGCTGTCTCCGGACGGTAAATACCTGGCTGCAATTACGCCGATCGCCGAGCGACGCAACCTTGCGGTGATCAATATGGAAACGCGTGAGGCCAAAGCGATCACCGGCATCAAGGACCGGGACATCAGCGGCTACGTGTGGGCGAACAACGACCGGATACTGTTCTTCATGGACAAGGACGGCAACGAGTCTTTCGGTATTTTTGCAGTCAACAAGGACGGGTCGCGGCCGCGAACCCTGATCGAGCCCGCGGAAACTCAGATCAAGGGCGGCAGCCGTATCGTCCGCTCGGCCTCGGTGATCAACCTGCTGGACGACGATCCCGAGCACGTGCTGGTCGCCGTGCCGCGTATTTACCAGGATACGGTCGTTCAGGACGTCAAGAAAATGAACATCCTGTCGGGCAGGAGTTCGATGGTAGAACGCAATCCTGGCGATATCTCCGCCTGGATCACGAACTATGTCGGGGATATCGTCGGCGCCGTTGCAACCGTCGACGACGAAACCCGAATTCTGTGGCGCAAATCGCCGCAAGACGAGTGGACGAAACTGATCAAGTTCGATTCGACGGCTGGCGGGTTTTACCCTGCCTGGATCAACAAGGACGCGAGCAAGCTGTATGTGACCTCGACGGTAACGCCCGACGGCGACGAACGTGACAAGGCGGCGATCTACCGCTATGACCTGGAAAGCAATGCGCTCGGAGAACTCATTTTCGAACACGAGACGGTTGATGTAAGCGGGGTAATTGGCTCTGAAGTATCAGACGATATTGTTGCTGTGGCGTATAACGCCGAAAAGCCGGGCCGTTATTACGTCGATGAGAAGTGGAAGAACCTGCTGGTGCCGATCGAAAATGCGTTCCCCGACCGGATCGTAAGCCTGAGCAGCGTCACGGACGATGAAAAGTTTATGGTCATCACCGCATGGAATAGCCGCAATCCTGCAACGTATTACCTGTTCGACGTCGACAAGGGTTCGCTGGAAGAGCTCGGGTCTGCCTACGATTGGCTCGATGAGAGCAGCCTCGGCGAGATGATGCCGGTCACGATCGAAGCCCGCGATGGGCTCGAGTTGCCGGCTTATCTGACGTTGCCGCCGGGTTCGGACGGCAAGAATCTGCCGTTGGTCGTAAACCCCCATGGCGGACCGAGGGCAAGAGATACCTACGGGTTTCGACCGGACGTGCAGTTGATGGCAAACCGGGGTTATGCCGTGCTGCAGGTCAATTTTCGCGGCTCGACGGGCTATGGACGTGCGTTCGACAAGGCCGGCTGGAAGCGCTGGGGCCTGGAAATGCAGGATGACATAACGGATTCTGTCCACTGGGCGGTCGAACAGGGCATCGCGGATCCCGACCGGGTGTGCATATACGGCGGCAGCTACGGTGGCTACGCGGCGATGGCGGGCATCACGTTCACGCCGGATCTGTACCAGTGTGCCATCAATTATGTCGGCGTCACCGACATCGAACTGTTGTTTGAAACGATGCCCACCGCCTGGCGCCGGTTCGAGGCAACGATGAAAAAACAGATCGGCGACCCGGACAAGGACGCTGCGCAGCTCCGCGATCGGTCGCCGATCAATCATGTCGATAAGATCCAGGTGCCGCTGCTGATGGCATACGGCCTGCAGGATCCGCGCGTCGTCATCGACCATGCGCTGAACCTGGAGAAGGAACTCAAAAAGCACGAGGTCGACTACGAGCTGATCATCGAGAAAAAGGAAGGCCATGGCTTCGTGCGCTTCGAAAACCAGGTCGATTTTTACTCCAGGTTGATCGAATTCCTGGATCAGCATATCGGCGACGAAGGCAGCACGGTGGCGCAGTCGACCGGGCACTGACAATATGTTGCGTTATAGCAACATACGTAGATAAACGAATGGACACCCGAGGCGGCGTTTTGTATGCTCGCCACCACACCATATAAGAGGTGGCTGCCGCGCGTTGCGGGCCGAGCCGCCCGGTTTCTCGAGAAGATTGCCCGAGTCTCGGGCCGATATTGAACAGCTTAGGGGTATATACGGATGAACCAGTTTCACGGACGCCGCTGGTGGCGAAAAATCGCTGCCACGTTGATTTCGAGCGCACTACTTGCTGCGCCGGCACACGCTCAGGGCCAGCAAGACGACGAAATCGACGCCGAGGAGGCGAAGGAGCTCGAACGTAAAGTCATCACCGGGTCGCGTATCGCTCGGACCCAGGTCGAGGGACCTTCCGCGGTCTTCATTATCGACCGCGAACAGATCGAGCGCGAAGGTTTCACGACCGTCGAGGGCGCGCTGAAGTCGCTGACGCAGGCAACCGGCATAGTCCAGAACGAGCTATTCGTCGGCGGATTTACGAACAACGCGAATTCGCTGGACCTGCGTGGCCTCGGGCCCGGCCGCACACTGATTCTGGTCGACGGTCGGCGAGTCGCCGACTATCCGTTGCCCTACAACGGTCAGAGCAATATCGTCAATATTTCTGCGATCCCACTTGCCGCAGTCGATCGCATCGAGGTTCTGTCGGGCGGCGCTTCGGCAATTTACGGCTCCGATGCCGTTGCCGGCGTTGTCAACATTATCCTGCGCAACGACTTTGGCAACTCGATCGACATGAACCTGCGTGTCGGCACGACGCACGACGGCGGTATGGATTCGACGCGGTTCCAGGCCGTCGGCGGGTTTCTCGGGCAAAGGTGGAACGTCACTTACGCGCTCGAACACTATGATCGCGACCCGCTGTATGCGAGCCAGCGCGACTACATGGACAGCGTACAGGACAATCCGAACCCGGCCGGGCGGATCAATTCGCGCAACGCCGTCGAAATTGACATCTTTGCCTCTCAGCTGGGTGCTCCGACGTACGTAGACCCCGGCGACTGCAGTGGATTTGCCGGTACCAGTATCGTCCGGTCGCAGCGTTCGGACCCTGCCGTCGGAACGCGATTCTACTGCGGCAGTCCGACCTGGGTCGGCGAGCAGTCGCTCGTCAACGGTCGCGAGCAGACGAATGTCTACCTGACCGGCTCGCTGGAACTCGGGGACGCACACGAACTCTATGCATCGTTCAACTATTTCACGTTGGATGCCGAGATCGATACCGGCTTCCGGTTTTACTTTAACCAAACGCCGGCCTATGTGCCGAATTCGAACAGCACGAGCCTGAGTCCGTTTGGCCTGCCGGGCGGCTACCTGCAGATCCAGCGCATATTCACGGACGCTGAGACTGGTGGACCCGGTGCACAGAACTTTACTTACGAGGAAGAAGTAACGGATTACGCCGTTGGCATCCGGGGCGATTTCTTCAGCCCGCTGTGGCGATACGATTTCTACGCGAGCCATTCCGGATACGACCTTGATCGCGCGCGTACGCTGTTGGTCGAGCAGGCCGTTCAGGATTATTTTTTCACCAGCTGGGATGACACGGCCAGTGATCCGTTCGGATTCGGATTTCCAGTAGCAACGATCGACTATTCGACGATGTACAACGCGATCACCCCGCAAATCTTTGCGTCCCTGACGGATGTCGGGCGTGACACGGCAGATTCGTCGACCGATACCGTACAGTTTTCGGTGAACGGCGATTTGATGGACCTGCCTGCGGGACCTCTTGGCACTGCACTGGTGCTGGAATATTCGACCCAGGAATACCGGATCGATCTCGACCCTCGGCTGGTTTCCGGCGACTATTTCTGGGGCATTACGGGAACTGGTGGCGGTGGCGAGCGGGATCGCTCGGCAGCCGGCATCGAGTTCAATGTACCGATCGCGTCGATGTTGACGCTGACGGCGGCAGGACGCTGGGACGAGTACGACGACATTACGAATGTCGATGGCGCATTCACACACAACGTGGGCCTCGAGTTTCGACCCACAGAAAAGCTGCTGATTCGTGCGCGGCAGGCGACCAGTTTCCGCGCGCCGGATATGCACTTTGTTTTTGCCGCGCCCAGCGGATTCTTTACGAACGTAACGGACCTGTATCTCTGCGAACGTGACGAACCAACGGTGCCGATCGACAGCTGCACCTACAACAGTGAGAACATTTCGGGTGCACGACAGGGCAATCCGTTATTGGAAGAGGAAGAGGGCGAAACCCTGAGCTATGGTTTCGTCATCGAACCCACCGAGAACCTGTACCTGTCCGTCGACTATTACGACATCGAGCTGAATCAGCTTGTCGTTGACAATCCGCTAGGACGCATCCTCGAGATCGAAGCCGACTGCCGGCTGGGCCGCAAGGATCCCGCGAGCGGTGAGTGTATCGACGTATTCTCGCGCATCACTCGTAACCCGAACGACGGCAGCCTGCTGTCGGAACGCCTGGTCAACATTAATACCGGCCCGGTGAATGCCGCGGTTCTCGAGACGCAGGGAATCGATGCCAACTTCCAGTACCGCTACGAAACCGCAAGTTTCGGCGCCTTCACGTTCGCCGGCACCTACAGCCATACCCTCGAGACCAAGTTCAAGGTATTCCCCGAAGACGAACTCGAATCGATCCGCAACGAGGGGACGCGTGACTGGCGCAGTCGAGTGCGGGGCAGCGTCAACTGGCGCTATCGCGACTACAGCGCAACACTGTTCGGTGAGCGCTTCGGCTCGGCGTTGTCAGCGGAAAATATTCGCGGCGTGCCGGGCCGGGATCTGGGGCCACAGATGTACTACAATCTTTCCGCTTCCGCCGAGATTTCGCCACAGGCGAGCGTCAGCCTGTTCGTGAATAATTTGCTGGACGAACACCCGAAGCGTGACGACTCGAATACCGGCTGGCCATATTTCGACATTTTCAATTACGGCCAGGCCGTTGTCGGGCGCGAGCTTTACGTCCAGTTCCGGTACCGCTTCGACTACTAGTCGAACAATGGAGTGAAAAAAATACCCGCACTCGTTGCGGGTATTTTTTTTGGTGGTTGTTCGTTACGAAGTTTGAGCTAAGGCTGCAAAAGCCGTCGGCTCGCACAGTTAGCCTCGATATTCGGCGCCTAGAACATTTCGCTCGGCCCGGGCTTGTCCGGCCTTGACGCGTCCGACTTGTCGCGGCTCCTGATGAAGTCGCCGGTTATCATCTTGTCGTATGAGAGCCCGGGGCCGACCATCGGGTAGACGCCGGCGTCTGGGTCAATGATGACCTCGAGAAATGCCGGGCCGTCGAACGCCATGAAATCGCCAACGACGTCGGCGATGTCCGCCTTGCGGTCGAGTCGTTTCGCAAACTTGAAGCCGTCGGCCTCGGCGGCCTTGACGAAGTCCTTGCTGTGCAGTGACTTGTCGCTGCCCGACATGCGGCTGTCGTAGTAAAGCTTCTGCCACTGGCGTACCA
>JBFIQH010000087.1:0-11380 GCA_041609735.1 Woeseiaceae bacterium
GCGCTGCCGAAACCCATCGACGCGATATCGTAGCCTTCGAGAATATTAAGAATCTGCAATGCGGCAATGCCCTGCCCGTTCGGCGGCAGTTCGTACACGTCCCAGCCACGGTAGTTCGTCGACACCGGCGCGACCCATTCCGAACGGTGCGATGCCATATCCTCGTAGCGCAGCAACCCGCCGTGTTCGACCATGTAGGCATCGATGCGGCGCGCGATATCACCTTTATAGAATGCATCGCGACCGCCGGCGGCAATCTTCCGGTAGGTGTCGGCGAGACGCGGGTTCCTGAACATGTCGCCTTTCTGCGGCACGCTGCCGTTCGGCATGAACGTCTCGGCGAATCCGGGATACTCGCCGAGGCGCGCCGCACCTCTCTGCAGGTAGTAGGCGATGACTTCGGATACCGGGAAGCCGTTTTCGGCGTAGTTGATCGCCGGCGCCAGCACGTTTTTCATCGGCAGGCGGCCGTAACGACCGTGCAGTTCGAACCAGCCGTCCACGGCCCCTGGCACACTGACCGGCAGCGGGCCGTAGGGCGGGATCGAGTCGAGCCCGCGTTCGCGGAAGTAGTCGAGCGTCATCAACGCAGGGGCGCGCCCGGACGCATTCAACCCCGTCAGTTCTTTTTTCCCGGCATCCCAGACGATGGCGAAAAGGTCGCCGCCGATGCCACAGCCGGTTGGTTCCATCAGGCCCAGCGCGGCATTCGCTGCGATAGCCGCGTCGACGGCGCTGCCGCCGGCTTGCAGAATATCGAGCGCGATCTGCGTCGCCAGCGGCTGGCTCGTCGCTGCCATGCCGTGCGGCGCAATGACTTCGCTGCGGGATGCGTGCGCCTGGCCCGCTACCCTGTCGTACCCGGGTAATGTTTCCGCCACGCTTGCGCTCCCTGAAAATAGTAGTAACAGGCAGATTCTGCCCCACGTTGTCCTGATCACGACCGGCCCCCAGGTGAAGGCCCACAATGATGCCTAGATTGGTTGCGGTTTGAAACACGCCCGGCCGGCGGTCGCCTCACCGCGGTGCCGGCGGTATCATCGGCGCCTATGGACGACGACTATTCTGACCATAGCCCGCAGCTCGGCGCCCTGTATGCGGGGCACTTGAAGACAGTCATGGCGCGCCATGACCACGCGCTCGAGAAGTCCGGCGCCGCGCATGCGGTGATCTTCTCCGGCGCGCCGCGCTACGCATTTCTCGATGACCACGCCTATCCGTTCAAGCCGAATCCGCATTTCATCAGCTGGCTGCCGGCCACGGCGCTGCCGCTGTCCTACATCGTCTACACGCCGAGCGAGAAGCCGCGGCTTATCTACTACCAGCCGCGCGATTACTGGCACGCCGTTCCCGGCGAACCGGACGGCTACTGGGCGTCCGGGTTCGACATTCGCATAGTGCATGAAACCGGCGACGCCGCCGAACACCTGCCCGTCGATCCGGACAAGTGCATTTTCATCGGCGAACTCGACGACCCGGAACATGCGTTTGGTATCGAGCGCGTCAACCCGTCGACGGCGCTAAACAGCCTTCACTATGCGCGCGGCCGCAAGACACCGTACGAGCTGCAGTGCATGCGCCTCGCGTCCCGGCGCGGCGTACGGGCACATCGCGCGGCGGAAGCGGCGTTCCGCAATGGCGCTTCGGAATTCGACATCCACCAGGCCTATGTCGACGCTGCCGCGCTCACGGACAACGAATTGCCGTACAGCAACATTATCGCCCTTAACGAGCACGGCGCGATTCTGCATTACACGCATCTCGACCGCGATGCGCCGCCAGCGATTCGATCATTCCTGATTGACGCCGGCGCGCAGGTACACGGTTACGCGTCGGACATTACGCGCACCTACAGTTACTCCGACGCAGAGTTCGGCGCACTGATCGAACGCATGGACAGCCTGCAGCAGAAGATCGTCGAAACGGTCCGCTCGGGCGTCGATTTTCGCGAGCTGCACGTCACAACCCACCTGGAGCTCGCGCGCGTTCTCGTCGATGCCGGCCTCGCGACCGGTTCTCCAGAGACGCT
Source organism: Woeseiaceae bacterium (assembly GCA_041609735.1). Classification (GTDB taxonomy): domain Bacteria; phylum Pseudomonadota; class Gammaproteobacteria; order Steroidobacterales; family Woeseiaceae; genus UBA1847. Next base: position 2,030 of record JBFIQH010000087.1, read on the forward strand.
GCTGGCGACCGGCGTCACGTCAGCGTTCCTGCCGCACGGGCTCGGCCACCTGCTTGGCGTGCAGGTACACGACGCGGGCGGGCACATGGAGAGCGAATCCGGCGGCCGCATCGATCCTCCGAGCGGCCACCCGTACCTGCGCCTGACGAGAGTACTCGAGGACGACATGGTCGTGACGATTGAGCCCGGCCTGTACGTCATCGACATGTTGCTCGAGGACCTCCGCGGCACGCCGGCCGAATCGCACGTCGACTGGAAGACCGTCGACTGGCTGCGTCCTTTCGGTGGCATCCGTATCGAGGACGATGTCCGCGTGCTGCCCGACGGCCACGAAAACCTGACGCGCGACGCGTTTGCCCTGTAAGCGGGCGCGTGCTCGCAAGACCGCGCTGTATCGGTGCAGACGGCATTCGACCGCCGCCGCGGCAACGAAAAAAAGGCGCTTAAATACAATAGCTTGCCTTTCTTGACCTGCCGTATCCCGGTCATCTGTAGCTGGTACGGTTCGTGCAGGGTTACCGCTATCCAGGCTTAACGGAGCGCCGGATCCGGCCCGCGAAACGCTGTTTTCCGGGCCGCCCGGTCAGGGCACCCATGAAAAGCAACAATCGCAATATTTCGCTGCGCGAGTGGCGGACGTTTTGCGCCGTGGCCGAGCGTTTGAGTTTCCGCGATGCGGCGGAGCAGTTGTTCATCACTGCGTCCGCTGTCAGCCACCAGGTCAAGAACCTAGAGACCGAACTCGGCAAGAAGCTTTTCGAGCGCGGCACACGCGAAATTGCGCTAACGCGCGACGGCGAACTGTTGTTCGCCGATCTCAAGCCGGTCATGGACGAGCTCGATGCCATCACGCGACGTCACCGATCCGCCACGACCCTAAGCACTCTCAAAATCGCCGTGCAGCCCTTTTTCGCCAGCGAGCTGTTCGTGCCGCGACTACCGGATTTCCAGAAACGCAACGAGGGTATCGACATTTCCGTCGACACCAGCAACCTGCACCAGGACAAGCATTCACTGACGGCCGACGCATCGATCAGGATTTTCGATACTCCGCCGAACGGTCACTTCGTAGCGCCATTGTTTCCGCTGCGGCTTGTCCCCGCGGGTACCGCTAGCTTTTACGACAGTATCAAGGTCCGGGCCGGACGAATCATCAGCGACTTCCCGATTATCATTCACGACAAGCGGCCTGCCGCATGGCAGCAGTGGGAAAAATCCTCCGGAATCAGCCTGCCAAGAAACCCGCGCACGCTGACCATGGACTCAATGGTTGCCGTGGCAAAGGCCGCCCAGCGCGGCCTGGGCGCGGCGCTCGTGCCTACTTTCAGCGAAAGCTGGTTCCGGGACTCGAGTTTCGTCGCGCTGTTCGAATACGAACTGGAGACAGACGACACCTATTATTTCGTCAGCCGCAGCGACAGAGCCAATGACCCGAATGTCCGGTTGCTGCGTGACTGGGTGTTAAAGAATTTCGCAGTTCGTACGTGAATTTTTTTCACCACTGCAGCAAATTTTTTTCGTTTGTCGGAACTTGCAGTTGTCCCTATGGTTAGTCCCGCGACACGGAAGTGCGCGCCGTTTGTAATCGAACGTAATTTGCTTGGGAGAATTGCCATGAATCTTTCTTACACCAGCATCAAGTCCGCAACAGCTGCGGCAATTGCCTCCACCATCTTCATCTGCAGCGGCACGCCGCTGCACGCCGAAGAGCAGCAACTTGTTTACACGTTGACCGCTATCGAGGACGTCAGCTACGGCGAGGCAATCGTCGCTGGCAACTATGACGCAGCTATCGAGGGCATACTGTCGTCCGCGAAAGTCGCCCGCGGCGGGTTCGAAGCGCAGACGAATCTGTGCGTTGCGTACACGCGATCCGGGGAGTTCGACAAAGCCGACGCGTCCTGCGACGCCGCGCTGGTGGCGCTGAAAAAGCGCTACCGGACGTCCACGGTGGCAGGAAACATCCCCTTCTATTCACGCCGTACGCACGAAAAGTACCTTGCTTTGGCACTCTCGAATCGCGGCGTCCTGCGGGTAGTCAGCGGCGAGCCGGACCTTGCTCGCGCGGACTTCGAGAGGGCGGCCGACCTCAAATTCGGCCTGGATGTGGTCGACACCAACCTTGCCAAGCTCGAGGCCGGCGATCCCGGTAAGGCGGTATCGGGGCAGAAACTTCGGAATTTGCAGGAAACGTAAACGTGTTCGAGCGCCGCATCCGCTGGCGCTAACCCCAAGGGCGGTCCAACATCCCCCCGCTGGACCGCCCTTTTCTTTGTCGAAGAAACCCAGCTATGCTGCGTGCATGATCTTCAACAACAAGACTGTCATCATTACTGGGGCGTCCGCGGGCGTCGGCGCAGCGACGGCACGTAAATTTGCAGATGCCGGCGCCAACCTTATGCTCGTCGCACGCGGCAAGAAGAAGCTCGAGGCGATTGCCGAGGAACTGCGCGACAAGACGCAGGTCGAGATCTTCGCGATGGACGTCGCGGACCCCGAAGCCTGCGTCAATGTCTTCAAGAAGGCGGATTTTGAATTCGGGCGCATCGACGTGCTGATCAACAACGCCGGCTTCCACGCGCGCGGCAACGTCGATTCGGTGTCGCCGGAAGACCTGGGACGCATGATCGACGTCAACCTGCGTGCGCCGATTATGCTGACGCGTATCGCGCTGCCGTATATCCGCGACGCTGGCGGCGGCGCGATCATCAATGTCGGCTCGCTTGCCGGACGCGCCCCGATTCCCGGCAGCACAACCTATTCGGCCAGCAAGGCCGGTCTGCGTACGTTTACCTATGCGATCGCCGAGGAAATGCCGAAGGCGAAGATCAAGTTCGCGATCGTTTCGCCGGGACCCATCGATACCGGCTTCATCATGTCGGACATCGACAAGGTGTCGGACCTGACGTTTTCCCAACCGATCAGCACCGCGGACGAAGTTGCGCAGGCGATTCTCGACCTCTGCGGCAACAACCAGCGGGAACAGTCGATGCCGGCGATCAGCGGGGTGCTGACGACCGTTTCCTACCTTTTTCCCTGGCTTGCGCGGAAGATGCGGCCATCGCTCGAGAAGCGCGGCCAGCAGACAAAGGCCCGGCTAAAGGCCGAAGCGCGCAAGAAAAAGAAATCGTCGAGAGCCAACGGGCAGAAAGACAACGGGGAGAAACCGGCCGAGAATGCCGGGGTGGAATCGACGGATCAGAAACCGAAGTAATTTTTTACCTTGCGCCAGATCGACCGCTCCCAGCCATAAACGTCAAGTTGCTCGGCGTCGAGCGACACGTCCGGCAAGACGGTGTCAGGCGCGATGTCGTCGTTGGCCGCAACGTCCTCAGGGCGCAATTCGAGCGCACCTTTTTGTTTTTCCTTCGACGTCGTCAGTCCGTCAACCGCGAGATTCGCATACGGCAACACCTCGTCGTCGACGATGTCGTCGAGAAATACCGCGTCGGGGTCGAACGCGTCCTTCGACAGGATCATGCAGTCGTCGAATTGCGAATCCTTGCTGATGGCGAAAGCCTCCGGTTACGACGCTAACTGTAGCCAAGTTGCGCCCGGTCCGCTGTGAGGCGACTCACAAAGATCGCAATTCATCGATCATTTGTCATTATTATCATGGACTTAAGAGTCGGAGCCTGCGTTGCGCAGCATATCGATCCGAGCGCGAAGGTCGCCCTGCGCGGCCGCGGGAAATCCCGCTTCTTCGCCGTAAAAAAAACGCCAGGCCGCTTGTCGCGGCCTGGCGCCTCGTGTGTCGCACGTTGCTTACGCGTCCGCGGATGCTTCCGCCACCGCCTCTTCCGTCAGCATGACGATCGCCATCGGCGCCGCATCACCCGGCCGCGGGCCCATCTTCAGGATGCGGAGATAGCCACCCGGCCGATCCTTGAACCTCGGCCCGAGATCCGAGAACAGCTTGCCGACTACTTCCTTGTCGCGCAGGCGATCGAACGCGAGACGGCGGTTGGCAACGCTGTCTTCTTTGGCGAGCGTAATCAGTGGCTCGACGACGCGGCGAAGTTCCTTCGCTTTCGGCAAGGTCGTGCGGATGGTTTCGTGCTTCAGCATCGACGCCGCCATGTTGCGAAACATGGCTTTGCGGTGGGAGCTGTTGCGGCCCAGTCGACGGCCGGATTTTCTATGGCGCATTTTTCTGTCCTGGATTCTTTAGGGATTACAGCGCGAGCTCGTGCTCCGGACGCAGGCTTGCCGGCGGCCAGTTCTCGAGACGCATGCCGAGGCCGAGGCCGTGCCCTTCGAGCACTTCCTTGATCTCCGTCAGCGACTTCTTGCCTAGGTTCGGCGTGCGCAGCAGCTCGACTTCGGTGCGCTGCACGAGGTCGCCGATGTACATGATGTTTTCGGCTTTCAGGCAGTTCGCCGAGCGAACCGTCAGTTCGAGCTCGTCGACGGGGCGCAGCAGGATCGGGTCGACCTGGCTCTCGGCCTGGGCGTTGACCCCTTCGTCCTGGCCCTGCAGGTCGACGAAGACCGACAGCTGGTCCTTGAGAATGCTGCCGGCGCGGCGGATCGCCTCTTCCGGGTCGATCGTGCCGTTCGTCTCGATGTCGATGATCAGCTTGTCGAGGTCAGTGCGCTGTTCGACACGCGCCGCTTCGACGTTGTAGGTCACGCGGCTGACCGGGCTGAATGACGCGTCCAGCTGCAGGCGGCCGATCGGGCCGGTCTGCTCCTCAAATGCGGGTCGTTGCGTCGCCGGGCGGTAGCCGCGGCCGCGCTCGACCTTGAGGATGACATTCAGTTCGCCGATGCTCGTGAGGTTCGCGATGACCAGATCGGGGTTCATGATTTCGACGTCATGATCGAGCTGGATGTCGCCTGCCGTGACCGGGCCGGGGCCCTTCTTCGAAATCCGCAGCTCGGCGGTGTCACGCGTATTCATGCGCACAGCGACCTGCTTCAGGTTGAGAAGAATGTCGACGACGTCTTCCTGCACGCCTTCAATGCTCGTGTACTCGTGCAGCACGCCTTCGATTTCCGCTTCGGTAATCGAGGCACCCGGCATGGACGACAGCAAAATACGACGCAGCGCATTGCCGAGCGTATGACCGAAACCGCGTTCGAACGGTTCGATCGTTACTTTCGCCTGCTGGTCATCGACCGGCGAAACCTTGACGACGCGCGGCTTCAAAAATTCGTGTACAGATTCCTGCATGGGGAGATACCTTCCTGATTACTTGGAGTACAGCTCGACGACGAGGTTTTCGTTGATGTCCGGCAAGATGTCTTCCCGGTCCGGCAACGATTTCAGTACGCCTGCCATTTTCTTCGAATCCACATCGACCCAATCGGGCAGGCCAACCTGGCCGGCGATTTCGAGTGCGTTCTGGATGCGAAGCTGTTTCTTTGCTTTCTCGCGAACACCGACGGCATCGCCCGCTTTCAGCTGTGCCGACGGGATGTTGACGGGCTTGCCGTTGACTTCGATGCTCTTGTGGCTCACGAGCTGGCGCGCCTCGGCGCGGGTCGCGGCAAAGCCCATCCGGTAAACGACGTTGTCCAGCCGGCCTTCGAGCAGGCGCAACAGGTTTTCACCCGTCGAGCCCTTCAGCTGCGCCGCCCGCTTGTAATAATTGCGGAACTGGCGCTCGAGCACACCGTACATGCGACGCAACTTCTGTTTCTCGCGCAGCTGCAGGCCGTAGTCCGACAGGCGCGGACGACGCTGGGCAGCGCCGCCCGGCGGTACGTCGAGCTTGCACTTCGACTCCAGCGGCCGTACGCCACTTTTTAGAAACAGGTCCGTGCCTTCGCGGCGGGACAGTTTGCACTTTGGTCCTAAATATCTTGCCATGAGTGTTTAGCCTCTATACTCGGCGTTTTTTCGGCGGACGGCAGCCGTTGTGGGGTATCGGCGTCACGTCCTCGATGTGCTGGATGCGAAAGCCCAGCGCATTCAGTGCGCGCACTGCGGATTCACGACCCGGCCCCGGACCGCGAACCTTGACGTCCAGGTTCTTGACGCCGAACTCCAGCGCAACCTTGCCGGCCTTGTCCGACGCCACCTGGGCCGCAAACGGCGTCGACTTGCGTGAACCACGGAATCCGCAGCCCCCGGCCGTCGCCCAGGACAATGCGTTGCCCTGCCGGTCCGTGATCGTGATGATCGTGTTGTTGAAGGAAGCATGGATATGCGCCACGGCGTCTACCACGTGCTTTTTGACCTTCTTCTTTTTTGCTACTTCTGCCATAACCTTAAAAGTCTCTGCTGGTTTGCGTAGGAGCGGCTTCAGCCGCGAGCGGGGCTACGGCCCCTCCTACAGAGATCCGATGATCGTTACCGCTTGATCGGACGACGTGGCCCCTTGCGAGTGCGAGCATTGGTCCGCGTACGCTGGCCCCTGAGCGGCAGCCCACGGCGATGACGAATGCCGCGATAGCTGCCAAGATCCATCAAGCGCTTGATATTCATCGAAATTTCGCGACGAAGGTCGCCCTCGACCGTGAACTTCGCGACGGCCGAGCGGATGTTCGCGACTTCCGGCTCCGCGAGATCCTTGACCGGGGTATTCGGCGCAACACCGGCAGCCTCGCAAATCTTGCGGGCGCGTGAATTGCCAATACCGTAGATCGACGTCAGTGCCACGACGACGTGCTTGGTCAACGGAATGTTTATGCCTGCTATACGTGCCACTACCGTAGTCCTCTCTTTAACCTTGACGCTGCTTGTGCCGCGAGTCGGTGCAGATCACCCGGACAACGCCGTTGCGACGGATGATTTTGCAGTTTCTGCAAATTTTCTTTACTGATGCTCTGACTTTCATGAGCGTTCTCCTCAACCGCCGAGCGACCTCAGCGAACCTGGCCTCCGCGGCCGTAATTTCTCAAATTGGCTTTCTGCATCATGCCCTCGTACTGCTGGCTCATCGCGTGCGCCTGCATCTGTGACATGAAGTCCATCGTCACGACGACCAGAATCAACAGCGATGTGCCGCCGAACGTGAACGGTACGCTCGGGTAAAACATGCGCACCAGTTCGGGCAGCAGGCAGACGCCGGCGATATAGATCGCGCCCCAGAACGTCAGGCGTGTCAGTACCTTGTCGATGTAGTCTGCCGTGTGCGCACCTGGCCGGATGCCGGGCAGGAACGCACCTGCTTTCTTCAGGTTGTCAGCCGTGTCCTTCGAGTTGTACATCAGCGCCGTGTAGAAGAAGCAGAAGAAAATAATCAGCGCTGCGTACAGCAGCACGTAAATCGGCTGGCCGGGCCCGAGGTTCGCACCCATCGACTGCAGGAAGCGCTGGAACGGGCTCGGATTGGCCGCCTGTCCGAAGAACTGCGCGATCGTCGCCGGGAACATCAGGATGCTCGAGGCGAAAATCGGCGGGATGACGCCGGACATATTGATCTTGAACGGCAGGTGCGTCGACTGCGCCGCGAACATCTTGCGGCCCTGCTGGCGCCGCGCGTAGTTGACCGTGATGCGGCGTTGCGCGCGTTCCATGTAGACGACAAAAACAATCGCCGCGATGCCGCCGATCAGCATCAGGATCGCCGTTGCCGGCGACATTTCGCCGTTACGCACGAGCTCGGCCGTACCTGCCGTTGCCGCCGGAATTCCGGCAACGATGCCGGCAAGAATGATCATCGAGATGCCGTTACCGATGCCGCGCTCGGTGATCTGCTCGCCGAGCCACATCAGGAACATCGTGCCGGTGACCAGCGTAATACACGCGGTAATCAGGAAGCTCGGACCCGGATTGACGACGAGGCCCGCCTGGTTCTGCAACCACGAAGCGGCCGCTATCGACTGGAAACTGGCCAGCGCGACCGTGCCCCAGCGCGTGTACTTGACGATCTGGCGGCGACCCTGCTCACCCTCTTTACGAAGCTGCTGCAGGCTCGGCACGATGTGGCTCGCCATCTGCATGATGATCGATGACGAGATGTACGGCATGATACCGAGCGCAAACAGGCCGAAACGCGCCAGCGCACCGCCCGAGAACAGGTTGAAAAGGCCTAGCAGGTTGCCGCTCTGCTGGCCGAAGAAATCGGCGAGCGCAGCCGGGTCCACGCCCGGAACAGGAATGAACGTTCCGATGCGGAACACGATCAGCGCGCCCAGCAAGAACAGGATACGAGCCTTCAGCTCGGCCAGTTTGCCTGCCGCTTTCGCCATGTCAGCCGGATTTTGTGGGGGCTTTTTTGCCACGTTCTGTTCCTGTTCTACCCATCGTCGTAGGAGCGGCTTCAGCCGCGATCGGGCCTTAAGGCCCTCCTACAATGTCCCAATATCGCCTATTCGATGCTGCCGCCGGCCTTCTCGATGGCCGCACGCGCACCCTTCGTTACCGCGATGCCCTTGAGCTTCACGGCCTTGTTCAGTTCGCCGGACAGGATCACCTTGACCTTGCTGACCGTCGCCGGCACGAGACGAGCCTTCTTCAGCACGTCCATGTCGATGACGTCCGCATCCGGGATCGCCAGCTCGTGCAGCCGCAGTTCGGCCCGGTCCCTTGCTATCCGCGAACGGAAGCCGACCTTCGGCAATCGGCGCTGCAGCGGCATCTGGCCGCCCTCGAAGCCGACCTTCGTGTAGCCGCCCGAGCGCGCGTGCTGGCCCTTCTGGCCGCGGCCGCTGGTCTTGCCCTGGCCCGCGGAATGACCGCGGCCGAGGCGCTTGCCGGCTTTTTTCGAGCCCTTGGCGGGCGATAAATCGTTCAGACGCATGTCAGACTTCCTCGACCGAGACCAGGTAAGAGATGCGATTGATCATGCCGCGATTCTCCGGCGTATCCTGGACCGTCACTGTCTCGTGCATTTTCTTAAGGCCCAGGCCGGACACGCAGGCCTTGTGGTTCTTCAACCGCCCGTGCTTGCTCTTGACCAGCGTCACTTTCAACTGTTTGGGACTCGCCATCTCTTAAGTCTCGGTATTTCGTTCTCTAAAAATCGTTAAACCGCGGCTCAGGCCACGATGTCCTTTACTTTCTTGCCGCGCTTCGCCGCGATTGCCTGCGGAGAATGTATGCCCTTCAGCGCGCGGATCGTCGCACGCACGACGTTGATCGGGTTACGCGAGCCGTAGCTCTTGGCCAGCACGTTGCGCACGCCGGCGCACTCGAACACGGCGCGCATCGCGCCGCCGGCAATGACGCCGGTACCTTCGGACGCGGGCTGCATATAGACGAGCGTCGCGCCGTGGCGGCCCTTTTTCGCGTACTGCAGCGTGTCGTTGTTCAGGTTGACGCTGATCAGGTTCTTGCGGGCATTCTGCATCGCCTTCTGGATCGCGATCGGTACTTCGCGCGCCTTGCCGTAGCCAAAACCCACCTTGCCCTGGCCGTCACCGACGACCGTCAACGCGGTGAAACCGAACATGCGGCCA
>JBFIQH010000088.1:0-11344 GCA_041609735.1 Woeseiaceae bacterium
CTTTCCTCGAACGGCAGGTCGGGCACGATGAAGGCGCAGACGCCGGTGGCCGCGGCGCGCGCGGCGAGCTTGTCGTAACCGAACGCCAGCAGCGGGTTCAGGTAGGACATCATGACCAGCGGCGCGCCGACGTCGCCGGCGACGTCGAGCTGCTCGAAGATCCACTTCAGGCTTACGCCTTTTTTGAGCGCCTCGAAACTCGAGCGCTGGATCGTCATGCCGTCCGCCATCGGGTCCGAGAACGGGATGCCGAGCTCGACGACGTCGCCCGCGCTCGCCACGTCGCGCAGCGTGTTGATGAACGTGTCCGGTTCCGGATAGCCCGCCGTGATGAACGGGATCAGCGCCGTGCGGGCCTCATCGTTCGCGGCGCGAATCGCCGCCGTTACGCGTTCATGCGGCTGCATGCGTGCGCACCTTGGCCGGGTACTTCGTCAGTGTCGGCATGTCCTTGTCACCGCGCCCGGAATTACCGATCAAAATTCGCTTGCCCGGATTCTGCTTCGCCCAGTCGCGTGCTGCCGCGAATGCGTGAGATGTTTCGAGCGCTGTCAGGATGCCCTCGGTCTCGCACAATTCCTCGAGTGCGTGCAGCGCCTCGTCATCGGTCGCGGAGATGTACCGCACCCGGCCCGTCGCCTGCAGCATCGCGTGCTCCGGGCCGACGCCGGAGTAGTCGAGCCCGGCGGATATCGAGTGCGTTTCCTGCACCTGCCCGTCGTTGTCCTGCAGGATGATCGTGTAAGAGCCCTGCAGCACGCCGGGCGTGCCGGTCGCGAGCGTCGCGGCGTTCTGCCCGAGCCCGCTGCCGGTTCCGCCGGCCTCGACGCCGACCAGTTCGATGTCATCGCCGATCAGCGGGTAAAAAAGGCCGATTGCGTTCGAACCGCCGCCGACGCAGGCGAATGCCGCGTCCGGCAGCCCGCCGGCCTGGTCCAGCATCTGCTGCCGCGCTTCCTGGCCGATGACCGACTGCAGTTCGCGCACCAGGTACGGGTACGGGTGCGCGCCGACCGCGGAGCCGAGGATGTAGTAAATGCCGTCCGGGTCCGTGACCCAGGTGCGCAGCGCCTCGTCGATCGCGGCACGCAGCGTCTTGTCGCCGGATTCGACCGAGACGACTTCGGCGCCGAGGCGGCGCATGCGATCGACGTTCGGTGCCTGGCGCACGATATCGACGGCGCCCATGTACACCGAGCACGGCAGCCCGACGCGCGCGCACGCCGCGGCCGACGCGACGCCGTGCTGGCCGGCGCCGGTTTCGGCAATGACGCGTTTGGCGCCGAGACGTTTCGCGAGAATCGCCTGGCCAATTGCGTTGTTGATCTTGTGCGCGCCCGTGTGCGCGAGATCCTCGCGCTTCAGCCAGACGTCGGCGCCCCAGCGCTTGCTCAAGCGCGGCGCATGCGACAGCGCCGTCGGCCGACCGACCCATTCGCGCAGTTCGCGGCGGAACTCCTCTTGGAAAGAGTCCGAGTGCAGGTGGTCGCGCACGCCGGCCTCGAGCCGCTCGAACGCGGGCACCAGCGTTTCCGGCACGTAACGCCCGCCGAACGGCCCGAAGCGGCCGCGCGCATCGGGCAGCTCGCCGCGCTTTGCCGCGTCGAGCAGCGCCGCGGCTTCGCCGTCCTTGAGAATCGAACTCATGCAGTGTTCTCCGCGGCGCGCGCCGCCCGAATAAATGCCTGGATCAGCGCCGGGTCCTTGCGGCCCGGCAGCATTTCGACGCCGCTGGAGACGTCGACCCCGTACGGTTTGACGATGCGTACCGCCTCGGCGACGTTATCGGGATCGAGGCCGCCGGCGAGTATCATGCGGCCACGCTGCGCCACTTTCGCCGCTTGTTGCCAGTCGACGGTTTCTCCCCGCCCGCTGTCCCGGCCCTCGTAAAGAAAGATGTCCGGCAACTCGCCGTCCGCACCCTCGCGTATCACGGGCCAGCGACGTACAAATTCGGGGACGTCGAGCAACTCGAAGTCTTCGGCATCCGTTTGCAGCACGTCGGGTTCGAACGTTTCCAGCACGGCCTGCCATTCGTCGTTTGTCGGGTGACGCATGACGGCGACCCGAACGATGCCGTCGGGCAGCCGGCGCGACGCTGCGGCCGCTTCGTCGGGGGTGACCTGGCGCAGCGATTCCGCAAATACGAAACCGATCGCGTTAGCCCCGGCATCGACCGCAACCGAGACCTCCGCCTCCGAGCGCAGACCACATATCTTGACAACCACGCTCACGCGGCCAGCCCCATCGCACCGGCTTTCTTCATCTCGTCGATCAGCGCCGCCGGGTCAGCGCTTCGCATCAGGGCCGTGCCGACCAGCGCCATCGAGTAACCATAGCCCGCGACGCGCGCGGCGTCCGCAGCGCTGCGCAGCCCGGACTCGGCAACGGCGCGGCCCTGCGGCAGCTTCGATGCAAGCCGCTCGAGCCGGGCCGGGTCGACGTCGAGCGTGCGCAGGTTGCGCGTGTTGACGCCGAACAGCAGCTGGCCGTTCGCAACCCGATCCTCGTCCGATGGCGTAAGCAGTGACGCCGTACGTTCGAGGTCGTCTTTGTCGAACGCCTCGAGCAGCACGAACATCCCGTGCTCGGCTGCCGCGTCGAGCATCGCGCGCAGCTTCCGGTCACTCAATATTGCAACGATCAGCAAGACGCCGCTTGCGCCGGCAGCCCGCGCCTCGATGACCTGCACGACATCGACGAGAAAGTCCTTGCGCATGACCGGCGTTCCCGGCACCGCAGCCGCGATGTCGCGAAGGTGTGACAGCGAACCGTCAAAGCGGCTTGGCTCGGTCAGCACCGAGATCGCCGCCGCTCCGCCGGCCGCATAGCGCTGCGCCTGACCGACACGATCGAAGTCGCTGGCCGCCAGCTCACCTTCCGCCGGCGAGCGCCCCTTGATCTCGGCAATGATGTCGAATGACTTCGCCGCAAGCGGTACAACCGGCCTGTCGAGATCGGCGGCGGCAGGCGGCTCGACGTTCGCTGCGCGCTCGGCGCTGGAGGCCGCCATTTGTGCGAGAAAATCGCTCACCGGTCTTTGAAGTGTTGCTGCATTTTGCCGATGAGAGCCGCTGCGCGGCCATCGTCGAGCGCCGCGGCGGCGATTTCCACCCCTTCTTTCGCGTTCTTCGCCGTGCCCTGCACTTCGAGCACCAGCGAGGCGCCCATCAGCAGTGCATCGCGATGGGCACCGTTGTCTTCGCCGTCGAAGACGCGTTGCAGTTCGCGAGCGTTGTGTTCCGCGTCGCCGCCTTTGAGATCGTCCGGCGTGCAGCGCGAAAGTCCGTAGTCCTCGGGCTTGCGTTCCGATTCCTTCACGGATCCCGGGCGCACATCGTAGAGCACGAATTCGCCGACCGGCGACGCCTCGTCCCAGTCGGGGGCGCCGTGCACGACAAATGCTCGTTCGATCGGCATGCCGGCCAGCGTGTCGGCCATCAATCGCGCGGCGTCCTTGCTCCACGCACCGATCAGCTGGAACGGCGGCGCCGCCGGATTCGTCAGCGGGCCGAGCATGTTGAAGACCGTGCGCACCGACATCGCGGCACGGATCGGCACGACGGCTTTCATCGCCGGGTGGTACGCCGGCGCGAACAGGAACGTGAAGCCGGTGGCGTCGAGACAGGCAACGGCCTCGTCCTCGTGCAGCGGCAGCGGCATACCGAGGCACTCGAGCATGTCGGCGCTGCCGGAGCGGCTCGATACGCTGCGGTTGCCGTGCTTGACGACGCGTGCGCCGGCGGCGGCCGCGAGCAGGCCGGTGCCGGTCGACAGGTTCAGGCTGCCGGAGCCGTCGCCGCCGGTGCCTACGGTGTCGACGGTCGGAATGCCTTCCGGGATTTGCGGGTGCACGGCGAGTTCGCGCATTGCCGTTGCGAAGCCGCGTATCTCGTCGGCCGTCTCGCCCTTCGCGCGCAGGCCGGCCAGCAGCGCACCGGCCAGCGCCGGCGCCATATCGCCCTCGGCGAGGTGCATCATCAGGTCGTAAGACTCTTGCTCCGCCAGCGACTCGCCGTCGAGCAATCGGTTGAGCATGTTGTTGAACTTACCGCTCATGATGTCGTCGCCGTCATGCGCATGAAGTTTGCCATCAGGTGATTGCCGTCGGGCGTCAGCACGCTCTCGGGGTGAAACTGTACACCCTCGATCGGCAGCGTCTTGTGGCGCACGCCCATGATTTCACCCTGCGACGTCTCGGCCGTCAGCTCGAGCACCGGCGGCAATGTCTCGTTCTCGGCACACAGCGAATGATAGCGCCCGACCGCGAGCGGCTGTGGCAATTCGGCGTAAATCGTCTTGCCGTCGTGCGTTGCCTCTGACGTCTTGCCGTGCATCAGCCGCGATGCGCGCACGATGCGGCCGCCGAAATGCTGCACGATGCACTGGTGACCGAGACAGACGCCGAGTATCGGCAAGCGATTTTCAAATGCGTCGATGATGTCGAGCGACACGCCGGCGTCGTCGGGACGTCCCGGGCCCGGCGAGATCACGACATGCGTCAGGTCCATGCCGAGCGCTTCGTCAACGGTGATCGCATCGTTGCGGAAAACCTTGACGTCGGCACCCTGTGCAGCGAACGCCTGCACGAGGTTGTAGGTGAACGAATCGTAGTTGTCGATCAGCAGCATGCGGACGTTGTCGAAGTTCGCCACTACAAACCCTCCCCGGCAAGCTCCAGCGCGCGCCGCAGGATTGCGCTCTTGGCCAGCACTTCCTGGTACTCACGTGACGGAACCGAATCGGCGACGATACCTGCACCGGCCTGGAAACTGTACTCGTCGCCGGAAAAAACCAGCGTGCGGATCGTGATGGCCTGGTCCATGTCGCCGCCGATGCCGAAATAGCCGGCGGTGCCCGCATACAGCCCGCGGCCGGTCTGCTCCATTTCCTCGATGATCTGCATCGCGCGCACCTTCGGCGCGCCGACCAGCGTGCCGGCCGGGAAGCTTGCCGCGAACAGGTCGAACTGGTCGAAACGCCGGTCCAGCTCCCCCTGCACGCCGCTGACGATGTGCATGACGTGGCTGTAGCGTTCGATCGAGCGGTACGGGTCAACGTGCACGCTGCCGGCGCGCGCAACGCGGCCGAGGTCATTGCGGGCGAGGTCGACGAGCATGACGTGCTCGGCCGCCTCTTTCGGGTCGGCCAGCAACTGCCGCTCGTGTGCGCGGTCTTCGTCGACCGTCTCGCCGCGCGGCATCGTACCGGCAATCGGACGCAGCGACGCCGTGTCGCCGTGCAGGCGCACCAACGCTTCCGGCGACGAACCGACAATTTTCAGGTCGTCGAAGTCGAAATAAAACATGTACGGCGACGGATTGATGAGGCGCATCGCGCGGTAGACTTCGAACGGAGAGACGTTCGTCTGCCCCTTGAAGAGTACCGACAGGACGATCTGGTAAATGTCGCCGGACGCAATGTATTCCTTGCAGGCCTCGACGCGCTCGCAGAATTCTTCCTCGGTCAGCGAAGCCGATACCGGCGAAATCGTCACGGAGTTGCCCGGCTTTGGCACCGGGCCGCGCAGGCGTTCGATGACGTCGCTGCGAAGACGCTTGCGCTCCGCATCGGGCCCGTCGTGCAGCAGCGCAACGCGGCGCGTCAGGTGGTCGAAGACGAGCAGCGATTCGGTGGCCGTGAACGCGGCATCGGGGACGGACGTCTGCGGCATCGTCAGCTGCGGCAGTTTTTCGAACAGGCGCACCACGTCATAACCGGATACGCCGACCAGTCCGCCGGCAAACGGCAACTCATCGACGTCGGGACGCGGCCGCGGCGCGCGATCGAGTGCGGCGCGCAGCGCATCGAGATACGCGGGCTGGGTCGATGGCCGAGCCTGCCGGTCGCCGTTGACGGTAAACCCGTCGCGATCCATGCGTACTTCGAGCGCGTCGCCGAAGCCGAGAAATGAATAGCGGGCCAGGCGCTCGCCGCCCTCGACGCTCTCCAGCAGAAAGCGGGGCCTCAAAGCGCGGAGCTTCAGGAACGCCGATACCGGCGTATCGAGGTCTGCGGCGATGTCGAACGGTGCCTGCATGTTGTCCTTGCGTCTTGTTTGTGGGAGCGGCTTCAGCCGCGACTCCATCGGGCCTGAAGGCCCTCTTACATAGCTTGTCTGCCTGCCTGCGGTATGCAACAAAAAGGCCCACCTGCGCGTTCGCGGAGATGGGCCCTTGATGTCGTGTAATTCGGTAACGCTACGTCAGTCGGCTGCCCACTCCTTCGTGGACGGCCACCATCCGTATGCCTGTAGCGCTGCGCTCATGAATCGAGTATTACCACCCGGCCGGGACGGGTCAACCGTTGCGGGCGCAACCACCGCCGCCGGGCGCCTACAGCTCATACAGAACCGGCAGTATCAGTGAAAAACCGACCCACATGACGATCGTCAGCGGGATACCGACGCGCAGGAAATCGGAGAATTTGTAGCCGCCGGCGCTCAGGATCAGCAGGTTCGTCTGGTAGCCGTAGGGCGTTGCGAAGCTCATGTTGGCGCCGAAGAGCACGGCGAGGATGAATGGCTCGATACTGACGCCGAGCTGCTGCGCAATGCCGACCGCAATCGGCGTGCCGATAGCCGCGGCCGCGTTGTTGGAGACGATATTCGTCATGACCGTCATCAGCAGCATGAACGAGCTCAGGATCAGCGGCACCGGCAGCGCCGATGTTGCATCGACGAAGCTCAGGGCCAGGTAACCCGCCATACCGGTGCCCGTCAGCGCTTTACCCAGCGCGAGGCTGACGGCGATGATCATGACGACCGGTATCGACAGTGCCCCGGCCGCGTCGCTCCACGTCAGGCAGCGCGTTGCCAGCATCAGTCCGAGGCCGACCAACGCACTGACCGCAATCGGCAGGATGCCGATGCCGGCGACGAGAACCACGCCGCCCATGATCGCGAGCGCGCGCTTCGCGCGATGCGTGTGCGGCAGGTCCGTCGTGCCGTCGAGCACCAGCATCGTCCCGGAGTCCTTCAGGCTGTCGATCGCTTCCTTCGAGCCCTGCACGAGCAACACGTCGCCGGCGCGCAGACGAATCGTATTCAAGTCGCTGGTCACCTGCGAGCTCGGCGCTCGAGCCCGATGCAGCGCTAACGGCATCAGCCCGTAGCTGGCGCTGAATCGCGCTGCAGCCAGGCTGCGCAAGTGCAGCGGTGACCCGCGAGTAACGACGACTTCCGCAAGCTGCTGGCCTCCAGCCTGCAGCGGCGTATTCTCGTCGACCGGGTGTTCGATGTCGGAGATATTGAACAGCGTGGCGCCGAGGATCTGCTCGTAGTGCTTCAGGTTCTCGGGTGAGTCCTTGACGAACAGGCGGTCGCCCGGCTGGATCGTGACTGACGGCAGCTTGGCGAGGAACAGCGAGTCGCTGCGCTGGATCTTGTCGACGCGCATCGCGCCATCGGCTTTTGCCAGCACCTCCGACAGCGTCTTGCCGTCGGCAAAGCCGCCTTCCTTGATGTGCAGCTGCGCATTGAAAATACGCGGCGACGTGTCGGCCATCGGCGGCGTTCGATCAGGCAGCAGGCGCGGCGCGATCAGCCACAGAAATAACAGGCCCGCACCGCCGACGATGGCGACGGGTAACACAAACTCGAAGATCGTAAATTCATGCACGCCGAGATCGTGCGAGATTCCGACGACGAGCAGGTTGGTCGACGTGCCGATCGTCGTCGACATGCCGCCGATGATCGTCGCGAGACCCATCGGCATCATGACTCCCGAAACGGGAAACTTTGCGCGCAGTGATGCGCCAACGAGGATCGGCATCAGCAACACGACGATCGGCGTGTTGTTCATGAAGGCACTGAGCACGGCGCCGGCGATGAGTGTCATCAGAAGTGCCATGACCGGCGCTGTCGCCCATGCCCGGCTGACGACGTTCGCCAGCGGCTGCAGCGCGCCGGTAGTCTCGAGCGCCTTGCCGACCATCATCAACGCACAAATCGCGATCAGCGCCTCGCTGCCGAATCCGGCGAAGAAGTCGACCGCACGCAATACGACTTCGCCGTTGCGCTCGTAAGGAAACAGCGTGAAGCCGGCGACGAGCACGATGAACACCGCCAGTGACGACGACTCCATCGGGATCTGGTCGCGCGTGAACAGGAACAACGCGACCGCAGTCAGCAGCAATACGGCTACGCCGTGTACGTCAAGTGCAACAGGATTCAAGAGGTCCCCTCTGCCCCTCGTGGCACCAAACCGTATCCTAGTTCATGGCTGGTCCGCAACGACCGCTGATGACATAAGGCCATCGTTCAGCGCCAAGGCGCGGCAGTGAAAAAGTTTCAGCTGCGCAGCAGTCCATGATACCAGCGACTCGCTGCGCTCGAATTCACAGGCGTCAGCTTGTGCCAGTAGCGGCAGAAAGTTCGCGTAGCGAAAATCCGCACTGCCGCGCGGAAACAGTGACCAAGGCGACAGCACGACGAGGTTGCGGTGATGGATCGCCTGCTGCTCGAGGACGGTATGCCAGCGTTGCTGCCAGCAGGTTTCGCGCGCTCCTGCGGGGAGGTGCAGGCACGGATCACTGGCGGCGATCGACGGCAGTCGTTCGTGCTGCAGGGCGCCGGCCCGCGAACGGGATTCGACAACCTGTCGAATGCCGGACAGCAGTTGCCGAAGCGTCGTCAGCGAGCCGTGGCAGTCCGGGTCGAGGTTGCGGCGCTTCGCGATTTCGCCGATGCCGACGGGAACGATCGCCAGCCTGCGGTTATACCAGGCATCATGCTGCATTACGGCGGTTGGCCAGCATGCCGTGTCGGCCACACGGTCTGCCTCCTCCATCAGGCCTGCGACCGACGCTGTTAATGCCTCCAGGTCGATGCGGCCGTCGTCGCCGGCGCATACCGTGACGTCGAGTTCGGCGCGCATCCACGCCGACTGTTCCGGGGCCTGCAGACCGCAACCCGGCACGACTGCGTGCGCATCTTCCGGCGACAGCAACGCACAGGCGCTGCGCACGGTCGGCCAGAAGGAGCTGCGTACCCGTGCCGATCGCAGGTGCCACAGGTTGCGCCAGAGAGCATCACGCTGACCCATCGATGTGGCGCCGTCCTCTAATCCCGCATCGAAGAGGACGTTGAGTACGCCGTTACCGAGCAACGTCCGGCGAATGCGCCATGCCGGGATCAGCGGCAACGAACCCGCGCCGAGCGTCAGTTCCAGGCATTGCGGATCGACGCCCGCTTCGGCGAACGCGTCGCGAAGTCCGCGGCAGGCAAGGTAGTAGCGTTGCAGAGCGTTACCGCCTTCCAGTCCGCGCACCCGCAGCGCGACCGGCACGCCGGATCGAATGAGCTCGACCAGTTGATCGTAAAGGCGCAATGCAAAGGAACGGGATTGCGCCAACTGGCGCGCGTTCGCAGACAGCGCCGCACCGCATGGTGTTACGCGGCCCGGCAGCGGATGCGAAACGGCTGTCGTCGCGGCTTGGCCCGGCGTCATAGCCCTTCCCTGGTAATAACGCGGATAGAACCGGGATAGTTGCAGGAAACACCGTTCGCTGCGCCCGTCCAAACTGGGCAGCCTGTCGAGTTTTTGCTATTGTCCCGTCCCCTCTCACGCTCCCTCTCGGCAGGTCACGCGGTGCGCCGCCAGGACATCACATTCGAAGACAAGGATCAGGCTTTGCGCGATGACGTGCGCAGGCTTGGCGCGATGATTGGCGAGCTGATTGCCGAGCAGGGCGGCGACCAGCTGTTCGAGTTTGTCGAGTCGGCGCGGTTGCGTTCGATCCGGCGCCGCGAAGAAAATGAAAAACCGGGCGAAGAACTGGCGGCACTGGTCAGCGACCTTGACGCATCGTTCGCGCAGCAGATCATCCGCAGCTTCTCGACGTACTTCCAGATCGTCAATACCGCGGAAAAAGTGCACCGCATCCGGCGGCGGCGTGAATACCTGCTCGATGTCGGGCACTACCAGCCCGGCGGTCTCGAGGATACGCTAACGAAACTCAAGGCGTCCGGCATGACGCTGAAAGAAGTACTCAAGCTTCTAAAATCGCTCAGCATCGAGCCGGTGTTTACCGCCCATCCGACCGAGCCGACGCGTCGCACGATACTTCGCAAGGAACAGCAGATCGTCAAGCACCTCGTCGACATGCTGAACCCGACGATGACACCTCAGGAAACGAATGCAGCGCTCGCCAACATTCGTTTGTTGATTACGACGGCATGGCAGACCGATGAGCATCCGTCCGAGTCGATGACGGTAGCCGACGAACTCGAACACGTATTGTTCTTTCTCACCGATGTGCTGTATCGGGCGATGCCGCCGTTCTACGAGGACGTGCAGGTTGCGCTGGAGCGTGTCTACGGTGAGGACGCGACAGATATTTCGGTTCCCGATATCGTGCACTTCGCGTCGTGGGTCGGCGGCGACATGGACGGTAACCCGAACGTCAACGCAAAGACGATCCGCGAAACGCTTGCTCGCCAGCGATCGCTGATTCTCGACCTGTATTATCAGGAGTGCCGGTCGATCTCCGCGAAGCTGAGCCAATCGACCGAGCGCATCAGCGTCAGTGCCGACGTCTTGGCGAAAATCGAGGAATACCGCGGCGTGTTCCCGAACGCCTACCACGCGGTGCCGATGCGGCATCGCGACATGCCCTACCGCGTGTTCCTGCGGCTGATCCAGCAGCGATTGCAGTCGACGTACGACGACGATGTGTTCCCGTACGAACGCGTGCGGCAATTCGAGGCGGACATCATGCTCATCGCCGACAGCCTTGCGCAGAACAAGGGCGTCAATGCCGGTTTGTTCGCCGTGCGGCGGCTGTTGCGCCGCATCCAGACGTTCGGCTTCCACCTGGTTACGCTCGACGTGCGCCAGGATGCGGAAGTGCATCGTGCCGTCGTCGGCGAATGCCTCGGCATCGACAACTGGAAAGAATTGCCGCCACAAGAGCGTGCCGAAAAGATATCCAAGGCGCTGCAGAGCAAGGCAAGCGCCCCGGCGACCCTGTCGACCCAGGCGCGAAAGACGATTGCCGTCTTCCAGGCCATTGCGTTTTGCCGCCGCAAATACGGCGTCGAATCGATAGGGCCTTACATCATCAGCATGACGCAGGATGTCGATGACGTATTGTCGGTGCTGCTGCTCGCCGAGTTTGGTGAACTGCATAACAAGCGCGGGGAGATTCCGCTCGATGTCGCGCCGCTGCTCGAAACCGTCGACGACCTGAAGAACGGCCCCGACATTCTCAATGCCCTGCTCGAATCGAAGCTGTACCGCAAGCACCTGAAGTCACGCCGCAACCGCCAGACGATCATGATCGGCTATTCCGACAGCAACAAGGACGGCGGCCTCGCGTCGGCGCGCTGGGCGCTGCAGAACGC
>JBFIQH010000089.1:0-11200 GCA_041609735.1 Woeseiaceae bacterium
CAGCCGACGACGACGAGCGGATTCTGGTAGTGCACGGTGTCACAGCGACCACATACCCAGCGTTCGCGATTGTCGTCCGACGGGACGCGACGCTCGACCTCCGCTCCGCATCGCGAGCAGTATTTCATCGTTGGCAGCATTAATTTGTGTCCAGGGTGTCAAAAGGGCCTGGTACCGGGAGGGGGACTTGAACCCCCAAGGTGTTGCCACCGGTGGATTTTGAATCCACTGCGTCTACCAATTCCGCCATCCCGGCGCGGGCCGCGCGGGCCGGGGCTACGACCCGCCAGCGCGGCGCACAGTATATGCGCGGCCGTTGATGGCTGCCAGAGCCAGCCACGGAGGTTGCGGCGATTTTGCGACCCTTTTCAGATTCTCGGCATCTAAACTGCGTGAGATGAGCAAGTTCGCCGATATCGAGATCGATCCGGGCATACTCCGGCGCGCACAGCGCGGAGACGCGCGTGCGCACGAGATCATTTACCGGGCGTTTGCGTCGCGTGTGTATTCGCTGAGCCTGCGCTTCACCCGCGTGCCGGCGCATGCCGAGGATCTGGTGCAGGAAACATTTATCGAGGTCATGCGTTCCGTCGCAAAATTTCGCGGCGATGCGTCACTCGGGACCTGGATCCGGCGCATCGCCGTGACGAAGGCGCTGATGTTCCTGCGTTCCGCGTGGACGAGCCGCGGGCAGTCGCTGGCTGATGACTGGGACGAGTGGACACCGGGCGACAATGTGAGTCACGGCGTATCGCGGCACCCGGACGACGCGCTCGATCTGGATGCGGCGCTTGCGAACCTGCCAGCAGTCAGCCGAACCGTCGTCTGGCTGCATGACGTAGAGGGATTTACGCACAAGGAGATTGCGAGCCTCATGGGTAAGACCGAAAGTTTTTCCAAATCGCAGTTGTCGCGGGCCTACCAGCGGCTGAAGCCACTTCTGGAGGACAAGACACCTCTGCCGGACGCCGAAGGCGTTGCAGCGAGGAGTTACTGAAATGAACGAATCGAAACCTGATGACGATGCCGGGACGGATGAAGACATGATCTGTGGCCTCACCGCGGACGAACGCCAGACGCTGGCGCGTGAATTGCGGGCGCTGCCCGACACAATGCCGCCGCGCGTCGTCTGGACACGGATTCGCGAGCAGGCCGCGGCGGAAGGGCTGATTACGGCATCGCCGCTGCGCCGCCACCGCAACTGGTTTGCCGGCGCCGGACTCGCCGCGTCAGTGGTAATCGCCGTGCTGCTGTTACCCGCCATCGACGACGATCCGGCGCCGCAATTTTCGGCCGTGCCGCAAGGCGAACTGACCAATTCGGTGCCGTTGAACGTGCTTGAAGCACTGATGGTCGAGTCGCGCGAGCTCGAAAGTGAGCTGCGCGCCCTGCCGGAGGAACCCCGCGTCGTGCGCCTCGGCACGCAGGCGACGATCCTCGAGCTCGAGGATCGCATCTCGGCGATCGATTACCAGTTGACGGACCCCGAGGTGCAGCTGACACCCGAGGAAGAAGAAATTTTCTGGCGCGAACGCGTCAGGTTAATGAAATCGCTGGTTCGTTTGCGCTATGCGCAGGCGCAACGTACCGCGTTTTGAGCAAGGAGAACTGCCCGATGAACAAGCTGAGACATGTCCTGCCTTTGGCGGCGCTGCTGTTGTGCGCGTCACAAGCGATTGCGCAAACGGAGCGTGAGCTGCGGACGAACGACACCGAGGTGCGGGAGGCCGAGTTTGCCGAGCGCATGCGGGAAGCCGAGGAGCGACTGGCCGAAGCGGCACGCCGCGTCGCCGAGCTGAGCTCCGAGCGACTGGGTTCGATCGGCAGTATCCAGCAGTTCGCGTTCGACTTTTCGAACCGGCCGCGCATCGGCGTAACGATCGGTAGTGACGAGGCGCCGGAACCCGTTGCCGGCGTCAGCGTTATCGGTGTCACGCCTGGCAGTGCGGCTGCCGATGCCGGCCTGCGTGCCGGTGATGTTTTGACCTCGATCAACGGCGCGTCGCTGGGCGCGGAGTCCTCGGAAGCTGCCAATATGCGCCTTTTTGATTTCATGAAAGGTGTCGAGGAGGGCGACAAGCTGGATATCGAATACCTGCGTGATGGTAGCGTCGGTAAAGTTTCGCTCGAGCCGCGAGTCGACGAGCGTCGTGTATTTGCTTTCGCCGGGCCCGGGTCGCGCGAGGAACTGCACGCGCCCGGGTTTCCCGCGGCGCCCCGAGTTGTCGAGCGCTTCCGCTTTGGCGGGGGCTGGCGTGGCACCTGGGGCGACATGGAGCTGGTCGAAATCAACAAGGGGCTCGGCCGTTACTTCGGCACGGACAAGGGCTTGCTGGTCATCAGCGCACCGAAGTCGAACGCGTTCAAACTGCAGGAAGGTGACGTCATACAGAGTATCGACGGGCGCGAGCCGTCGTCCGTGAACCATTGCATGCGTATTCTCGGCTCGTATCAGCCGGGCGAAAAACTCGTGCTGAATATCATGCGTGACAAGCGCCGTGAAACGATCGAAATCGAGGTGCCGGACGATCGCTCCAGCCGGGTCGTTCCTCGATCCGACCGACCCGTGATGCCGGCGGCGGCGCCGCTTCCGGCGCCCGCGCCGTTACCCGGCAAGCCGCCTCGGCCGCATGTCGTGGAGCGCACCTGACGCAACGCCTTTACATTGCCGGCGCACAGGGGTCTGCTACCCTGTGCGCCGATGCAAATCTCCGATTACGACTACGAACTCCCAGATGAGCTGATTGCGCGATATCCCGTGGAGGAGCGGCGCGCGAGCCGCCTCTTGGATCTCAGTAACGGTATCCGCGACCGGTCCTTTTCAGAGCTGCCCGAAGTGTTGCGCGAGCATGATCTTTTGGTCTTCAACGACACACGCGTCATTCCCGCACGTCTCAAGGCGACCAAGGCGACCGGCGGGCGTGTCGAAATCCTCATCGAGCGCATCGAGTCTGACAGCGTCGCGCTCGTGCACCTGCGCGCCAGCAAGTCGCCGAAAGCCGGCGCACTCATCCAAATGGCCGGAGGCAGCGAAGCGGAAGTCACCGGCCGCAGCGGCGAATTCTTCCGGTTGCGTTTCTCTCGCCCGGTCATGGAGGTGCTCGAGGCACACGGCGAAATGCCGCTGCCGCCTTACCTGGGCCGAGACGCCGAATCCGCCGACAGCGAACGTTATCAAACCATCTACGCCAGAGACCCGGGCGCGGTCGCCGCTCCAACGGCGGGGCTGCACTTCGACGAGGCGATGCTCGACGAGACACGACGACTGGGTGTCGACCACGCGTTCGTCACGCTGCACGTCGGTGCTGGCACGTTTCAGGCATTGCGCGACGAAAACGTGCGCGCCAATCGGCTGCATGCCGAGCGCGTCATTGTCGACGAGAAGTGCGTGGCGCAGGTGGCCGAGGCTCGGAGGAACGGTGGCCGAATCATCGCCATCGGCACGACAGCAGTGCGATCACTGGAATGCGCTTCGCAAGGCGGCGATCTAGAGCCCTTTCACGGCGAAACAGATCTCTTTATCCTGCCGGGCTATCGTTTCCGGACGGTCGACGCCATGCTGACAAATTTTCACCTGCCGCAATCCTCGTTGCTGATGCTGGTCAGCGCTTTCGCGGGCTTCGATCGGATCATGGCTGGCTACCGGCACGCGATCGACGCGCGCTACCGCTTTTTCAGCTACGGTGACTGCATGTTCCTGACGCCGGGCGACGACGCGTGAAATTCGATGTCCGAAACCGGGACGGTTTTGCCCGGCGTGGAATACTTACGTTCCGGCGCGGCCAGGTGCAGACGCCTGCGTTCATGCCGGTCGGAACTTACGGCACGGTCAAGAGCGTCACGCCGGAAGAAGTCGCGGCCGACGGTGCCGAAATCATTCTCGGCAATACGTTCCACCTGATGCTGCGTCCCGGCACCGACGTCGTGCGCAGGCATGGCGGCCTGCACGAATTCATGCACTGGAAGGGGCCGATCCTGACGGATTCCGGCGGATTCCAGGTGTTCTCGCTGGCGAAAATGCGCAAGCTGTCCGAGGACGGCGTGCAGTTCCAGTCGCCGGTCAATGGCGATCTCGTGGTACTGACCCCTGAAAAATCGATGGAGGTGCAGCACGATCTCAATGCCGATGTGACGATGATCTTCGACGAATGCACGCCGTATCCGGCAAGCGAGGCGGAGGCGCGGGACTCGATGGCACTGTCGCTGCGCTGGGCTGCGCGCTCGCGCAAACGATTCGATGAACTGAAGCATGCAGAACCGGATCGCGGTGAGGCCTTGTTTGGCATCGTGCAGGGAGGCGTGTTCGACAAGCTGCGCGAGGAATCATTGCATGGCCTCGTCAACATCGGCTTCGACGGCTACGCAATTGGCGGCCTGGCCGTCGGCGAGCCCGAAGACGAACGCATTGCGGTGCTGGATTTTCTCGCGCCGCGCTTGCGCGAAGATGCGCCGCGCTACCTGATGGGTGTTGGGCTACCGCACGACATCGCCGAAGCGGTCGCCCGCGGTATTGACATGTTCGACTGCGTCATTCCGACCCGGCACGCACGCAACGGCCAGTTGTTCACGTCGAGGGGAACCGTCAAGTTTCGGCACGCGATCTACCGTGACGATACGTCCCCGCCGGACCCGGAGTGCGCCTGCTACACCTGCTCGAACTACAGCCTGGCGTACCTGCGGCACCTCGAAAAATGCGGCGAGATTCTCGGCCCGCGTCTCGCGACGATTCATAATCTGCATTATTATCAAAAGCTTATGGAGGCGATTCGCGCGGCGATCGGCAGCGGAGAGCTGCAGTCCCTGGTCGCGCGGCTGCGCGCGACCTTCGGTCCCGAGGCGGAAAGCTTGTGATCGGCCATCGGGCCCATAAGTAAAACGAGCTGTGCCATAATACCGCGCTCGTTTTTGGGGCTGCCCGCTGGGTCCTCCGCCGACGAGCCCGACTCGACACCAAGACTCTCGGAATTTCTTTATGGATTTTTTCATCAGTAACGCCTACGCACAGGGTGCGCAGCAGGCAGATCCGTTCGGCTTCCTGTTGCCGATGATCATTATCTTCGGCGCGTTCTATTTCCTGCTGATCCGTCCGCAGCAAAAAAAGCAAAAGGCGCACGCGGCAACGATCGCTGCACTGGTCGTCGGTGACGAAGTGATGACGGCCGGCGGCATTCTCGGCAAGGTCACGAACGTGACCGAGCACTACGCGGCCGTCGAAATTGCCGACAACACGATCATCAAGATCCAGAAGTCCAGCATCTCCCAGGTCGTTCCGAAAGGTACCGTCGACGCCGCCTGACGGGCGTCGGCACGTACACAATGAATCGTTACCCTTCCTGGCTGAACGTCCTCGTTCTGACGATCCTGCTCGCGGGCATCCTGCTGGCGCTGCCGAATATTTATGGCACCGCGCCCGCCGTGCAGCTCGCGAACAAAGAAGGCACGGAAATTACCGAGGCCAATCTCGACGCCTTCGTGCGCGTCATCGAAAACACCGGGGTGACCCCGGAAGCGGCGTACCTGAAAGACGGGCGTGCCGTCATCCGTTTCGTCGATGGCAACGACCAGGCCGTGGCCAGCGAGCTGTTACGCGAAAACTATGATCGTGAGTTCGGCGTCGCGACGACGCTCGCGCCGCGCGTGCCGGAATGGGTACGCGGTCTCGGCCTGAGCCCGATGAGCCTGGGGCTCGACCTGCGCGGCGGCGTTTACGTGCTGCTCGAGGTCGACATGCAAACAGCCGTCAACAAGCGGCTGGAACTGTACCAGGAAGATTTCAACGACCGGCTGCGTGAGGCGCGGATCCGGCATCGGGTCGACCTCGATGACGGCGTCATCACCGTGCGCCTGACGAGCGAGGGAGACGTCGAGGCCGCACGCGAGATCATTCGCGATTCCGATTCGGACGTCATCATCACTGACGGCAGCGACGGCCGATCATTGCGTGTCCGCATGACGGAGGCGCAGGTCCAGGAACGCCAGAACCTCGCGATCGAGCAGAACATTACGACGCTCCGGAATCGCGTTGACGAGCTTGGCGTCGCGGAGCCGATCGTGCAGCGGCAGGGCGTGGATCGCATTGTCGTGCAATTGCCCGGCGTGCAGGATCCGACCGAGCTGGACAAGATCCTGACGGCGACCGCAACGCTGGAGTTCCGGCTGCAGGACCTGACCGGTGACGAGCCGGGCTCGCGACGCTACCCGGGACGCGGTGGCGAACCGGCCGCGATACTGAAGCGGCGCGTCATCGCCTCGGGCGACCAGATCATCGACGCCGAATCCGGGTTCTCCGAAGGACAGCCGGCCGTCTTCATCAAGCTGGACGCCGCGGGCGGCGAGAACATGCTCGAGACGACGCAAAACAACCTCAACAAGCCAATGTGCACCGTGTTTATCGAGACCAGCCGCGAGACGACACTGCGCAACGGCGAGCCGCAGGTCCGTACCGTCAAGACCGAGGAAATCATCAACTGTGCGACGATTCGCGGCGTCTTCAAGAATAACTTTCAGATCACGGGCCTGACGCCGGGCGAGGCGCGCGACCTCGCGCTGCTGCTGCGTGCCGGTGCACTGGCCGCGCCGGTCTACAAGATCGACGAGCGCACGATCGGCCCGAGCCTCGGCGCCGACAATATCGAGCGTGGCTTCGAGGCGATCGTCATCGGCTTTTTCGCAGTAATCGTATTCATGGCGGTGTATTACCGCTGGTTCGGCGTTATCGCAAACGTCGCGCTGTTGTCGAACCTCGTCTTTATCGTTGCTTTGCTGTCGATGCTGCAGGCGTCGCTGACGTTGCCCGGTATCGCCGGCATCGTTCTGACCGTCGGCATGGCGGTTGACGCAAACGTGCTGATCTTCGAGCGAATACGCGAGGAAATTTCCGCGGGAACACCACCGCAGGCGGCGATCAATGCCGGCTACGAAAAAGCCCTGTCGTCGATTGCCGATGCCAACATCACGACGCTGATCGCAGCCATAGTGCTGTTCGCGTTCGGCACCGGACCGATCAAGGGTTTTGCGATTACGTTATCGCTCGGCGTGATCACATCGATGTTTACCGCCATTGTGGGTACGCGAACGATTGTCAATCTCGTGTTCGGCGGACGCCGTATCACGAGCATTCCGGTCTGAGGAATTCGAGATGCGTTGGATCAAGGAAAAAACCAGTATCGATTTCCTCGGGCGGACGCGCCGCAATATTGCCGTCAGCATCTCGGTGCTGTTGATCATCGTCTCGCTGACGTCACTGGCGACGCGTGGCCTCGATTTCGGCATTGACTTCACCGGCGGCGTGCTCCTCGAACTCGGCTATCCGCAGCGCGCGGATCTCGATTCGATACGCAGCAACCTGGCAAATGCGGGTTTCGACGATGCGCTGGTACAGCGTTTTGGCGAGGACACGGACGTCATGGTCAGGCTGCCGCCGCAGGGCGATGCGGAGCCGAGCGAGATCCGCAACCAACTGCAGACAACGCTCGGAGTTGGCGGCGAGGCCGTGGAACTGCGCCGCGTAGAGTTTGTCAGCCCGCAGGTCGGCGAAGAGCTGACCGAGCAGGGCGGGCTCGCGATGATTTTCGCGTTGATGATGATCTTCGCGTACGTCATGTTCCGGTTTCAGTGGAAGTTTGCTGCCGGTTCCGTCGCCGCACTGCTGCACGATGTCATCATCACGCTCGGGTTCTTTTCGCTGTTCCAGTTCCCGTTCGATCTGACCGTGGTCGCCGCCGTGCTTGCGGTTATCGGTTATTCGCTGAACGACACCGTTGTCGTGTTCGATCGCATTCGCGAGAACTTCTTCAAACTGCGCGGACACACGGCGGTGGATTCGATGAACGTATCGGTCAACGAGACGCTGTCGCGGACTCTGATCACCGGCATCACGACGCTGCTTGTTTTGGTAGCATTGCTGATGCTCGGCGGTGAATCGATTGCGCCTTTCTCGATCGCGCTGATCGTCGGCATAATCATCGGTACCTATTCGTCGATCTATACGGCGAGCGCGACGGCTTTGTTGCTGGATATCAGTCCGCAGGATTTGCTGGAGCCCGTAAAGGATCCGGAACTGGTCGACGACCTGCCCTAGGGGTTGGGTGTGGCACTTCGTCGGCCGGAAAGGCGGCCGATGCGCGGCCCTTCCGCTCATGGCTCGCCCGACGCGCCTCACCGGCGCGTCGTGCTGTGCTTTACTTCCCTCCAGGGCCACGCATCGGCCACCTTCCCTGCATCAACAGGGGCATCGAGGATCGCAACGGCAGCTCATCGTTCGTCTTTGTCGTTGTCTCTCCGCGTACCGGAGATGCGTGTTCGGAAAGCGTAAGTGTCGTCAAGGGTGGACGACGCATCGATGATGCAGGTCTGGTGGCCATCACGTGGTCCTGCAGCGAAGTAAAGCGCAGCGCAGCGCGCCGGTGAGGCGCGCTGCGTGAGCCATGAGCGGAAGGACTGCGTGATGGCCACCGGACCGGCCGACGAAGTACGGACTACCCCTTACGCCAACAGCGTGCGGATTTCCTTGGCGCAGAGCTTGGCGAGGGCCGCGTAGATTTTCGGGGTGCCGCAGAGGACGTGGCCGGTCTTCAGGTAGTTTTCGCTGCCGTCGAGGCCCGAGATAATGCCGCCGGCTTCGCGGATGATCAGGCCGCCCGCGGCGAGGTCCCAAGGGGCCAGGCCGGTTTCAAAGAATGCGTCGAGGCGACCTGCGGCGACGTAGCAGAGGTCGAGGGCGGCGGCGCCGGGGCGCCGCACGCCGGATGTGTGGGTGATGATCTTGCCAAGCATCGCGAGGTAGGGTTCGAGTTCGGATTCGGCCTGGCGGAACGGGAATCCAGTACCGATCAGGGCTTTCTCCAGCATGTCACGGCGGCTGACGCGGATCTTGCGTCCGTCCAGCTGTGCGCCATCACCGCGTGACGCGGTAAACAGCTCCTGGCGCAGCGGGTCGTAGACAACGGCGTGTTCGACCTTGCCTTTGACTTCGACGGCGATCGATACACAGAAGACCGGGAAGCCGTGCAGGTAGTTGGTGGTGCCGTCCAGCGGATCGATAATCCATACGGTATCGGACTCACCGGTCACGCCGGATTCTTCGGCGAGAAACGCGTGATCCGGGTAGTGGCGCTGAACGGTGCTGATAACGGCACGCTCGGCTGCGTGGTCCGCGTCGCTGACGAAATCGTTGTGGCCCTTTTTCTCGACTTTGAGCTTGTCGAGATTGTTCATTTTCCGGATCAGCTGGTCACCGGCACTGCGCGCCGCCATGACGGCCACATTCAGTAAAGCGTGCATCGAAGGTCGTCCCGTTTGTCAAAGAGCTCGGTCCTCGCGGGACCGGGGCGCTAGAATAGCGGACTTTTGCCCTTACCTGTAAACAATGGCCATCCGCGTTGTCCTCGTCGGTACGACCCACCCCGGAAACATCGGGGCGGTCGCGCGTGCCATCAAGAATATGGGCCTCAGCGACCTCGCGCTGGTGCGCCCGCGGTATTTTCCGCACGATGAGGCGACGGCGCGCGCCTCCGGCGCCGACGATGTGCTGCAGAACGCGACCGTTCATGACACGCTTGCCGACGCGATCGCGAACTGTGTTTACACGATCGGGGCCAGTGCCCGAGCGCGAACAATCGACTGGCCGACGCTCGACGCAAAGGACGCAGCCGGGCGAATCGTCGCCGAAAGCGGGCGCGGCAACGTTGCCGTGGTATTCGGCCCGGAGAAAACCGGCCTCGAGAACGCCGACCTCGATCTGTGCGATGCGCTGTTGTCGATCCCGGCGAACCCGGACTTCAGCTCGCTGAACCTCGCAATGGCGGTACAGGTCGTCACCTACGAAATCCGTGCAGCGGGCGCCACGAAACAGCCGGAATATGTTGCCGACGCGCCGCTCGCGACCAGCGACGAGCTCGAGCACTTTTATGCGCATCTCGAACGCGTATTGACCGACGTCGGGTTTCTCGATCCCGACAATCCGCGGCACCTGATGCGGCGGCTGCGGCGCCTGTTTATTCGTGCGCGCCCGGACCAGAACGAGGTCAATATCCTGCGTGGCTTCCTGTCCGCCATCGAACGGGACAAGGGCGGGTCGTCATGAAAGACGCCGTTGTCTATCTCGATTACGCGGCGACGACACCGGTCGACGAGCGGGTCGCCGATCTGCTTGACGAGCTGCAGCGCGACGCCGCGTCGTTTGCGAACCCGTCGGCCGTGCATATCGCGGGTCGCCAGGCGCAGGAAATCGTCAGTCGTGCCGCGAGGCAAGTCGCCGCGCTCGTCAATTGCGCGCCGAGGAACCTCATTTGGACATCCGGCGCAACCGAATCCGACAACCTCGCAATCATCGGCGCGGCACGTTACCGGCAAAGCGATGGCCGGCACCTGATCACGATGACGACGGAACACAAGGCCGTCACCGATGCGTTCCGGGCGCTCGAGAAAGACGGCTTCGACGTCACCTGGCTCGACCCGGAACCCTCGGGGCGCCTCGACCTCGAACGGCTGGATGCCGCGTTCCGCGACGACACCCAGCTCGTGTCGGTCATGTACGTCAACAACGAAACCGGTGTCGTGCAGGACATCGCCGCGATCGGCGAGCGCTGCCGTGACCGCGACGTGCTGTTTCACGTGGATGCGGCGCAAGGCGTCGGCAAACTGCCACTGGATCTCGATCGCCTGCCGATCGACCTGGCGTCGATGACGGCGCACAAGCTGTATGGGCCCAAAGGCATCGGCGCGCTTTACATTGCTGACCGGCCCCGCTGCCACGTCGAACCGCTGCTGTTCGGCGGCGGCCAGCAGCGGAGGATTCGGCCGGGCACGATGCCGGTGCCGCTGATCGCGGCTTTCGGGCTGGCGGCGGAGATTGCCGGCGAGTCGATGGCCGCCGACTTCGAGCACGTACAGTCGCTTCGTGAACGGCTGTGGGCAGGCCTGCAGCCGATTACCGGTGTCCGCCTGAACGGCGACCCGGTCAATGCCTACCCGGGAATCCTGAACGTCAGCGTCGAGGGCGTCGAAGGCGAAAGCCTGCTGCTGGCCCTCGAGCCGCTGTGCGTCGCAACCGGCTCTGCCTGCAACTCGAAAAACCAGGAGCCGTCGTACGTATTGCGCGCGCTCGGCCTCGACGATGCGCTGGCGCAAAGCGCCGTTCGATTCAGCTTCGGTCGCATGACCGCTGAAGACGACATCGATTTCGCGCTCGAGTGCTATC
>JBFIQH010000090.1:0-11136 GCA_041609735.1 Woeseiaceae bacterium
TTGCTGTTCGCCATTGACGAAATACGGCGTTGGCCGGATGACGTCCGCGAGGCGCGACACATTCTGCGCGACCACCGACTGGATGCTCGACGTATTCTGCGCCTGGCGTATCGGCGTCGACCGCCGCACATTGGCCGTCGTGCGATTGGAAAATTCCCGCGGCAGGCTCAGGTTCGTCAGTGCGCCACGCTCGTTCAGCACGACGCGGTCTTGATACACGGCGTGCAGGCTCGCGCCCGACGCGACTGAATCGCCAATGACATAGATTTTTTCTTCGTCACTGGCATCGGAAATGATTGCGATCGAAAATTCCGGGCGGTCGGAGGCGATCGTTCCCCGGAGCGTCAGGTTGCGCAGGTTTGTTTCCTCGAGATCTTCCAGCGATTCGGCGACCGGGACGGGCTCGTCGGCAACGTCGGCCTTGCCGAAAATTGACGCGGCGGCAATTGCCTCGACATCCGCGCCGTCGTCGCCGAGCATCGGCCGCGCAGCCTGGCCCGCCGGCACGACGACCGGCATGCCTGCCGCGCTGCCCGGCACCAGTGACCACACTATTTGCGCCAGCTGCCAGCCAATCAGCACGACCAATCCCAAGCTGACCCAGGCCGGCAGCAGGCTGTTCGCGGCGGCGATCATCCGCGCGCGGTCGCCACTGACGAGGTCCGACCATTCTCGAGAATTCGACATTCGTTGTCCGGGTAACTACCTGAAAAAGTCTGCTGACTGTACCTGTTAACGCTGCGCAATGATGATACGGGTTGAGGCCGGATTCAAACGCGAAGTCTGTCGAGAATCCGCGACATAAAATCGTATTGATTTCAATAATATACTGATTCTAGCTAATATGGAATCTTGAGGGCCACCCTGCGCGTCGTCCGAAAATCTGCGAAACGGCTTCAGGTCCGCGGCTCGGGGCACCGTTATAATGGTCCCTGAATCGACGCAAATCGCATTGATTCAACCGCTTTCGTAACCATGTAAGGGCGCATGAGCGAACGACGAACCTCACCGGATTATAGCGACGAATTTGACCTCGCCGTCGAGGAAGCCCGGCCGCGCGTCAAAAAACCGCCGCTGTATCGCGTCGTGCTGCTGAATGACGACTACACGCCGATGGATTTTGTCGTCGAGGTGCTCGAGTCGATATTCGGCATGCAACGAATGCGCGCGACGCAGGTCATGCTGGAGATACACATGAAAGGAAAAGGCGTCTGCGGTGTCTATAATTTCGAGATTGCAGAGACCAAGGTTGCGCAGGTGATGGGCATAGCGAAGCAGCACCAACATCCGTTATTGTGCACAATGGAAGAGGCCTGAGGGAGCGAGACGAGCCACATGTTGAGCAGTGAACTCGAATTTTGCCTTAACGAGGCATTCCAGAGAGCCCGTGACCAGCGTCACGAGTTCATGACGGTCGAGCACCTGTTGCTGGCGCTGCTGGATATTCCGCGGGTGCACGAGATTCTGAAGGCCTGCAACGGCAATATTCCGGAACTGCGCCGGCAGCTGTCGGAATTCATCGAGGACCAGACGCCACTGCTGCCGCACGAGGACGAAAATGACGTCCAGCCGACGCTCGGTTTCCAGCGAGTGCTCCAGCGTGCAGTATTTCATGTTCAGTCGAGCGGCAAGAAGGAAGTCACCGGCAGCAATGTGCTCGTTGCGATCTTCAGCGAAAAACAGTCGCAGGCCGTTTATTTCCTGGGGCTGCAGGACATTACGCGACTCGACGTCGTCAATTACATCTCGCACGGAATGCCGCAGCTGCCGGGTGACGCGGCTCAGGAAGAGCAGGAATCCTCGCTCGAGGGTGACGGCGAACCCGACGCAACGGCGCTCGAACGTTACGCAACGAACCTGAACCAGATGGCCATAGACGGCAAAATCGATCCCTTGATCGGCCGCGAGATCGAGATCGAGCGGACGATCCAGATCCTGTGCCGCCGCCGCAAGAACAACCCGCTGTACGTCGGCGACGCCGGCGTCGGCAAGACCGCGCTCGCAGAGGGACTGGCGCGCATGATCGTCGAGGAGCGGGTACCCGAAGTCTTGAGCGACGCGACGATTTATGCGCTCGATATGGGCACGCTGATCGCCGGCACGAAGTACCGCGGTGATTTCGAGAAGCGCCTGAAAGCCGTCATCAAGGAGGTGAAGGACGACCCGGGTGCAATCCTGTTCATCGATGAAATTCACACGGTTATCGGCGCAGGCGCGGCATCGGGTGGCGTCATGGATGCGAGTAACCTCATCAAGCCGGTGCTCGCCAACGGCGAAATTCGCTGCATTGGCTCGACGACGTACGAGGAATATCGCGGTATTTTCCAGAAGGATCATGCGCTCGCGCGACGCTTCCAGAAGATCGATGTCCCGGAGCCGACGCTTGAAGAAACCGTTGCCATCCTGCACGGCCTGAAGTCGCGCTTCGAGGAACATCACGGCGTGCATTACGCGCCGGGTTCACTCGAAGCGGCGGCCGAACTGTCGATGCGCCACATCAATGACCGTCGCCTGCCGGACAAGGCGATCGACGTCATCGACGAGGCCGGTGCGAATCTTCGTCTGCAGCCGGCCGATACGCGCGGGGAAACGATTTCCGTCGAGATGGTCGAGGCAATCGTCGCGAAGATGGCGCGCATTCCGGCCAAGAGCGTGTCGTCGTCGGATCGCAAGACGCTGCAAAACCTCGAGCGTGACCTGAAGCTGGTCATTTATGGGCAGGACGAAGCGATCACGGCGCTCGGCTCGTCGATAAAAATGGCGCGCTCGGGTCTGCGTGAGGAAGACAAGCCGATCGGCATGTTCCTGTTTGCAGGGCCGACCGGCGTCGGCAAGACCGAAGTCACGCGCCA
Source organism: Woeseiaceae bacterium (assembly GCA_041609735.1). Taxonomy (GTDB): domain Bacteria; phylum Pseudomonadota; class Gammaproteobacteria; order Steroidobacterales; family Woeseiaceae; genus UBA1847. The sequence continues at coordinate 2,853 of JBFIQH010000090.1, forward strand.
GCTGGCGCTGTCGATGGGCGTCGAACTGATCCGATTTGACATGTCCGAATACATGGAGCGGCACACGGTGTCACGGCTGATCGGCGCGCCACCGGGTTACGTCGGATTCGACCAGGGCGGCCTGCTGACCGAAGCTGTCACGAAGAACCCGCATGCCGTCGTGCTGCTCGACGAAATCGAGAAAGCCCATCCGGAAGTGTTCAACCTGCTGCTGCAGGTCATGGATCACGGCACGCTGACCGATAACAATGGCCGCAAGGCGGATTTCCGCAATGTGATACTCGTTATGACGACCAACGCCGGTGCCCAGGAGATGAGCCGTGCGTCGATCGGCTTTACGCAGCAGGACCACTCGTCGGACGGCATGGGTGTCATCACGAAAACATTCACGCCCGAGTTCCGTAACCGGCTGGATGCCATTATCCAGTTCGCCGCTCTCGATCCGGTCTCGGTGCGGCGCGTCGTCGACAAGCTCATCGTCGAGCTGGAGTCCAAGCTTGATGGCAACAACGTCACGCTGGAGCTCGATGACTTGGCCAGGGAGTGGATCGCTGAACGCGGCTACGATCCCAAAATGGGCGCGAGGCCGATGGCCCGGATCATCCAGGAGCACATCAAGCGGCCGCTGGCCGAGGAATTACTGTTCGGCAAACTCGAGGAAGGCGGGCACGTGCAGATCACCGTCGGACCCGACGGCTCTTTGAAACTTATTGCGGAACCGGCGCTGAAGGAACTCGAGCACCTGACGAACGGGCCCTGAGGAAATTAACGCCCGCGGTAGACGATGCGCCCCTTGCTGAGGTCATAGGGGGTCAGTTCGACGGTGACGCTATCGCCCGTCAATATACGAATGTAGTTCTTGCGCATTTTGCCGGAAATATGCGCTGTTACCACGTGACCATTTTCGAGTTCCACGCGAAAGGTCGTGTTCGGAAGTGTTTCTGTAACCACACCTTCCATCTGTATGGCTTCTTCTTTTGCCAAGGGAATTAATCTCCAGTCCGTAAAAGGCTCGCGAATTGTGCAGAATGAGGCCGCCTATTGCAATTCAGGTAACCGCCCCTGCGAGCAGGCCGGACACGGAGATGGGGCCTGCAGGCCATTTTGCAAACGGTGTGCCCGGATCGCAGGCTTGCTCGAGCAGGCCGCTGAAATCCCTGCGCGGCATTGCGACGGCACCGAGCGACAGCAGGTGACCGGAAAGGACCTGGCAGTCGAGCAGCTCGAAATCGTGATGCTCTAACACCCGGCAGAGCGCAACGAGCGCATACTTTGAAGCGTTTTCCACGCGGCTGAACATCGATTCGCCGAAAAACATGCGCCCGATTGCAAGCCCGTAAACGCCGCCGATCAGCCGGCCGCCGTCGCGCACTTCGATCGAGTGGGCCCAGCCGCTCCGTTGTAACGCCTCGAAAGCTGCCAGCATGTCATCGGTGATCCAGGTGCCTTGCCCGGAGCGGCGCGGTTCCGCACAGGCACGAATGACCGCGGAAAAATCGGCGTTGAACACGATCTCTGCCGTCGATTTCGACATCGTACGGCGTAATCGTCGGGACACGTGCAGGCTTGACGGGCGCAGCACGCAGCGAGGATCCGGCGACCACCACAGTATCGGTTGACCATCGTCGTACCAAGGAAATATGCCGTGACAATAAGCGAACAGCAGTCGCTCTTCGGACAGGTCACCGCCGGCCGCCAGCAGCCCGTCGGGTTCCGTCATCGCAGCATGAATCGACGGGAACGCCTGCGGCGGATCGCCGGCATTCAGCCACTGAATGCGATTCGAGCTCATTTCTCATCCTGACGAAACGGGCTGTGTCGGTCGATCGCATCCATGTAGCGATCAATGTGCGCAGCTTCCTCCTCGACGTAACGACCGATGGCCGAAAAGAATTCCGGTTGCGCGAGCCAGTGTGCCGACCAGGTCTCGCGGGGGAGGAAGCCGCGGCTGACCTTGTGTTCACCCTGCGTGCCGGGCTCGAAGCGAGCAATATGGTGTTCAATGCAGTATTCGATGCCCTGGTAGTAACAGGTTTCGAAGTGCAGAGCGTTGTAGCGGGCCGCGGTGCCCCAGTAGCGACCGTAGAGCGTGTCGCTGCCGATGATGAAGACCGACGTCGCGACGGGGCCGGCCGCGTCGTCGGCGAACAGGACCAGCAGTCGATCCGGGAGCGACTCGGCGATCATCGAGAAAAACGCGCGCGTGAAATAGGGCAGTGAGCCGCGCGCCATGAACGTGCGACTGATCAGGCCATACATGATGTCGATATCCGACTCGGTGAGCTCTTCGCCCGTCAGGCGCCGGAAGCGCACGCCGGCTTCCGCAACATGTCGGCGGTCGCGACGTGCCTTCTTGCGCTTGGCGGAGCTGAAAGTTTGCAGGAACCCGTCGAAGTTCGAGTAGTCACGGTTGTGCCAGTGAAACTGGCAGTCCTTGCGCAGCTTGAGTCCGGCACCGGCAAGCAATGACGTTTCGTCGTCGAGCGGAAATTGCACGTGCAGGCTGGAGCAGCGACGTCTTTGCGCGAGAGCGATCGCCGCATCGATCAGCGCACGAGCGGTGTCGTGATCAGACTTGTCAAGAAGCAGCAACCGCGGACTCGATGCGGGTGTAAACGGTACGGACGATACGAGCTTTGGGTAGTAGTCGAAACCGGCCTGGCGGTAGGCATTGGCCCACGCCCAGTCGAAGACGAATTCACCCCACGAATGGCTCTTCTCGTACAGCGGCATAGCGCCGCGAAGCGTGCCTGACGAGTCGCGCAACGTGATGTGCGATGGCAGCCAGCCGGTATCCGCGCATGCGCTGCCACTCGCTTCGGCGGCATGCAGGAATTCGAATGTCAGGAACGGAAAATCGGTTCCGGCAATGGCATTCCAGTCCCGTGCGCCAATATCCGCGATCGAATCGTGGATCGTGACTGCAGCCGGGGCTCGCTCAGGCTGCTGCGTCACTCGACTCGACAGAACCGGACTGCTGCGCTTCGAGATACTTGTCGGCATCGAGCGCCGCCATGCAGCCCGCGCCGGCCGAGGTAATCGCCTGGCGATACACCTGGTCCATGACGTCACCGGCCGCGAAAACGCCCGGGATGCTGGTCGCCGTCGCGTCTCCCGCAATACCCGACTTGACGACGATATAGCCGTTCTTCATGTCGAGCTGGTCCTTGAACAATTCGGTATTCGGGCGATGACCGATCGCGATGAAAATGCCATCGACATCGAGATCCCGGGTAGCGCCGTCTTTGGTGCTCTTGATGCGCAGGCCGGTTACGCCGCTGTCGTCACCGAGCACTTCATCGACGACGTTGTCCCAGAGAATGTCGACCTTGCCTTCCGCTTCTTTTTCGAACAGGTGATCCTGCAATATTTTCTCCGCACGCAAAGCATCGCGCCGGTGCACGAGATAAACCTTCGAGGCGAGATTGCTCAGATACAGCGCTTCTTCGACCGCGGTATTCCCGCCACCGACGACAGCGACCGGTTTGCCCCGGTAGAAAAATCCGTCACAGGTCGCGCAGGCTGACACGCCACGGCCCTTGTATTTTTCTTCCGACGGCAAGCCAAGGTACATCGCCGTCGCACCGGTCGAGATGATCAACGCGTCGCAGGTGTAGGTTGCGTAATCGCCTTCGAGCCGGAACGGCTTTTTCGACAGGTCTGCCGTGTGTATGTGGTCGTTGATGACCTCGGTATTGAAGCGCTGCGCGTGCTTGAGCATACGCTGCATCAGCTCGGGCCCCTGCAGCCCCTCGACGTCGCCCGGCCAGTTGTCGACGTCGGTCGTCGTCATCAGCTGGCCGCCCTGTTCCATGCCGGTAACCATGACCGGATCGAGCCCGGCACGAGCCGCGTACACGGCGGCCGAGTAGCCGGCGGGGCCGGATCCAAGGATCAGGACCCGGCAATGCTTGATCTTGCTCATGTATACTTATTTCCTTAGTTTCGCTGGGGGCGACCAGAGACCCTGCAACCAGAGATACGGGCCTGCGTCAGCGTTTCAAGGCCGGCATCCGGTCGCGGGCGCGTGGTCGCGTAGTTTAGGGAAAAGCAGTCGCCTTAGCCATGGCAAAAGCCCGAAAAGCCAAAGAGCCGGAATCCAGAATATCAGCCCAGGTTCATCGCGCATTGCGCGAGAGCGCGCTGTACGTGTTTGGCGCGATCGCCGCAATCCTGTGGTTCGCGTTGTTTACCTACAACCCTGCAGATCCGGGTTTCAGCCAGGCGACGAGCAATGTCGATGTGCAGAATGGCGTCGGCCGCGTCGGTGCGCTGGTTGCCGACCTGTTGTTCAACTGGTTCGGCCGTCCGGCGTACCTGTTCACGGTGATGGTGTTTTATCTCGGCTGGATGCTGTATCGCGAGCAGAGAACGCAAACCGAGCTGACGTCGATGGATTTCGCGCTGCGCGGAACCGGGTTTGTCGCAACGCTCGTCACCAGCTGCGCATTGTCGACGCTGCACTTTTCGCCGGCCGGGTTCAACGAAACGGCCGGCGGCATCGTCGGCCAGATCGTCGGACACAGCCTCGAGTCGGTTATGAAGCTGCTCGGCGCGAGCACGCTGTTGTTCGTACTTTGGATTGCGTCGATATCGCTTTTCCTCGGCATATCGTGGTTTCACGTCATGGATCGTGTCGGGCGCTTCTGCCTGATCGCGTATGAAAAGACGCGTGCGAGGATTGATGAGCTGCGCGACAAGGCCGAGGGACGCCGGCAGGCGGCACGGCGCCAGGATATCGTCGAAACGGAAAAGCAGCGCACGGCGAACCGGCCGCGGCCGCGGATCGAACCGGTCATCCCGGCGCTGGAACCGAGTGTGCGCGCGGAAAAGGAGCGCCAGGTGCCGCTGTTCGAGCCGCCTGCCGCCGGCGAACTGCCGCCTCTCGCGCTGCTCGACGATCCGCCGGAGCAAAAGCAGGGGTATTCGCCCGAGTCGCTGGAAGCGATGTCGCGCCTCGTCGAGCTCAAGCTCGCCGATTTCAATATCGAGGTCGAGGTGCGTTCCGTGTCGCCCGGGCCGGTCATCACCCGTTTCGAACTGGACCCGGCGCCGGGTGTCAAGGTCAGCCAGATCGCGAACCTGGCGAAGGATCTTGCGCGTTCACTGTCCGTCGTCAGCGTCCGCATCGTCGAGGTCATTCCGGGCAAATCGTTCATCGGGCTCGAGATACCGAACGAGAACCGGCAGCTGGTCACGCTCGGCGAGATCCTGAAATCACGAGCCTACGATGATCTTGCGTCGCCGCTGACGCTGGCGCTCGGCAAGGACATCGGCGGGCATTCGGTCGTTGCCGATCTGGCCCGCATGCCGCACCTATTGATCGCGGGCACCACCGGTTCCGGAAAATCCGTCGCGATCAACGCAATGGTGCTGAGCATCCTTTACAAGACCCAGCCCGAGCAGGTTCGCCTGATCATGATCGACCCGAAAATGCTCGAGCTTTCGGTCTATGAAGGAATACCGCACCTGCTGACGCCGGTCGTCACGGACATGACCGAGGCTGCCAATGCGCTGCGCTGGTGTGTCGCGGAAATGGACCGCCGCTACCGGCTGATGTCGGGCCTCGGCGTGCGCAATATCGGTGGCTATAACCGCAAAGTCAGGGACGCGATCGAAAAAGGCAGCCCGATCAAGGATCCGACGTTCAATCCGCCGCCGTTCGAGGACCCGGACAAGCCGGTCGAGCATCCGACGCTGCAACCGCTGCCGTTTATCGTCGTCATCATCGACGAGCTCGCCGACATGATGATGATCGTCGGTAAAAAGGTGGAAGAGCTGATCGCGCGCCTCGCGCAAAAGGCCCGCGCTTCCGGCATCCATATGTTGCTCGCGACCCAACGCCCGTCGGTCGATGTCATCACCGGGCTGATCAAGGCAAACGTACCGTCGCGAATTGCATTCCAGGTCTCGGCCAAGGTCGACTCGCGCACGATTCTCGACCAAATGGGCGCCGAAAACCTCCTCGGTCATGGCGACATGCTGTACCTGCCGCCGGGCACGTCGGTGCCGATCCGCGTGCACGGCGCATTCGTCGCCGATCACGAGGTGCACAACGTCGTCCGGCACCTGAAGAAAAGTGGCCAGCCGCGCTATATCGATGAAATTCTCGAGGGTCCCGCGAGTCCAACACCGGGGCTGACCGGTATCGACCCGATGCCGGGCGACGCGTCCGATGCCGAGCAGGACCCTCTTTATGACCAGGCCGTGCAGGTCGTCATGGAGACCCGCAAGGCGTCGATATCGGGCGTGCAGCGCCGGCTGAAGATCGGTTACAACCGTGCCGCACGCATGGTCGAATCCATGGAGGCGGCCGGTCTGGTCGGGCCGCTGCAGCCGAATGGCTCGCGGGAAATACTGGTGCCGGCGGCGGCTGAAGAAAACTGACGGTCAAGGAAACCGAATGAATGCGAGGACACTGATTGCGATCACGTCGTTGGCACTGTCGGCGACGTCGGCGGGCGGCTCGCCTGGTGCCGATGCCGGCGAAGCGCTCGTCGAGCGTTTCGTCGCCGACGTAGAGACACTGTCGGGCCGTTTCGAGCAGCGCCTGGTCGATGCGCATGGCGACATCGTTGAGGTGTCGAGCGGAACGCTGGACATCGAACGTCCTGGCCGCTTCCGCTGGGCCTACGTCGAGCCCTATGAGCAGCTGCTGGTTGCCGACGGACTGAACGTCTGGAGCTACGACGTAGATCTTGCCCAGGTGACGGTCAAGCCGCAGGACGAGGCACTGGCAAACACACCCGCGCTGTTGCTGGGAGGCTCGGACGACGTCATGGACGAGTTCGCCTACGATGGCAGTTATGACGCCGGCGGTCTGACGTGGGCACGCCTCCTGCCGATCGATGCCGACAGCGGGTTCAGGCGCGTCGAACTGGCGTTCGACGACGGCCAGCTCGCGCGCATGGTTTTTCTCGACAATCTGGAGCAGACGACGGTCGTATCGCTGTACGAAGTCCGCGTCAACGAGGCGATCGATCCGGATCGCTTCCGGTTCACGGCGCCCGACGACGTCGACGTCGTCGGCACGCCGAAAGTGGCAGCTGCAGCGGCTCGCGACGACGCACATTAATGTTGCCGCTACGGTATGCGCCGCAATGGCGCATCGCGAGTCTCGTCCTGCTGCTGGCGGTACTGTTGTCCACGCTGGCGCCTGCCGTCTGGTTCTGGTCCGACAAGGTGGAGCTCTTGTCGTGGCTGGCGAACGTCGACAAGTGGGCGCACGTTGTCACGTTCGTCATGCTGACCGTCTGGTTCACCGGCCAGTACCGGCCGCGATCGTACTGGCGTATCGCCGTCGGATTGACGATGTTCGGCATGCTGATTGAAGCGTGCCAGCGGCTAGTCGGGTACCGCTCGGCGGAGTGGTTTGATCTCGTTGCCGATGTCGTCGGTATACTGCTGGGTCTTGCCATTGCACTATTGGGAGCCGGGGGCTGGAGCCTGCGCATCGAATCATGGATCAACAAGCGGTAACCCGGAACGAGCGAGCGCCAGTAACGTGAGCGACCTGTTCGCGGACAACGCCAGCTTGCCCGAAACGCGTCCGTTGGCCGATCGCATGCGGCCGCATACCCTCGATGAGTTTTTCGGCCAGCAGCATCTGCTTGGTGCCGGCAAGCCGCTGCGACGGGCTGTCGAACAGGGACGCGCCCATTCGATGATCTTCTGGGGCCCGCCTGGAACCGGCAAGACGACGCTCGCGCGCATGATCGCGCGACAGACCGATGCACACTTCATCGCGTTGTCGGCGGTCATGGCCGGGGTGAAGGATATTCGCGCGGCCGTCTCCGAGGCAGGGCAATACCGGCAGCTGAATGGCCGGGCGACGGTGCTGTTTCTCGACGAAGTACATCGTTTCAACAAGTCGCAACAGGATGCTTTCCTGCCGTACGTCGAGGACGGGACGTTGACCTTTATCGGTGCGACGACTGAGAACCCTTCATTCGAACTGAACAATGCGTTGCTGTCCCGGGCACGCGTCTATGTATTGAAATCCCTCGATACTGCGACGCTGATCGCGATCCTCGAGCGGTCGCTGGCTGACAACAAGCGTGGTTATGCGAACCGATTCGATATCGATGCCGCAGACCTCGAAAAAATTGCGCTCGCGGCCGATGGCGATGCGCGTCGTGCATTGAATTTGCTCGAACTCGCCGCCGACCTCGCGACGGAAGGCCAGATCAAATCGCAAGTCGTCGATGAAGTCGTGTCCGGCAGCCGCCGCCGTTTCGACAAGCAGGGCGATTATTTCTACGACCAGATTTCGGCGTTGCACAAA
>JBFIQH010000091.1:0-11118 GCA_041609735.1 Woeseiaceae bacterium
AAATGATCGATACGCACGATATCCGCCAATTCGGTCGACGCCTGCAGCCGGTCGATCCACCACTGGTAGCCGGTCTTCGCGTGCATATCCCAGTCGTACAGTGGGTTACCCCAGAGCTGGCCGTCCTCACTGAAATAGTCGGGCGGCACACCGGCGACGTGATCGGGACGGCCGTCCTTGTCGATGCGCAGAATTTCGCGGTTGGCCCAGGCGTCCGCGCTGTCGAGCGCGATGCAGATCGGCATGTCGCCGAACAAGCGCACGCCGGATTCGTTGGCGTACTGCCGCAGTCGCTGCCATTGTTCCTGGAACAGGAACTGCAGCACTTTGATCTGGTCGATCTTGGCCGCCGCCTCGCGCTCCAGTTTTTTTAGCGCGCCATCGTCGTGGTGGACGAACTCGGGTGACCATTCCGGCCACGGGCGCTCACCGTGCTGCGATTTCAGGATGCGAAACAGCGCGTATTCATGCAGCCAGCTGACCTCGTGACGGTCGAGGAAACGGTCGTACTCCGATTTCAGTCGGCTTGTAGCCCGCGACCCGAAGCGGCTGGCCGCCGTTTTCAGAAGCGCCGTTTTCGCCGGTATCAGCCTGCCGTAGTCGACATAATCTGCCGGCAGGCGAGTCAGCGGCGCCGCCTCGTCCGCCGTCAACAGCCCCTTCTCGATCAGGTCGTCGATGTCGATGAGCATCTCGTTGCAGCCGAATGTCGACAGCGGCTGGTAGGGCGAGTCCCCGTAGGCCGTGGGGCCCAGCGGCAGGAATTGCCATACGCCAATGCCCATATTTCGCAGTGTGTCGACGAAGCCGAACGCCCGTTGTCCGATCTCGCCAATGCCATAGCGCCCCGGCAGCGACGTGACGTGCAGGCCGACACCGGCCTGCCGGGCCGGCAGCAACACGTGGGAATTGGCTTTATCGAGCATTGGTGGAAAGTAATCAGGCCCGTCGGGGCCCGCAAGATGAATACGTATTCAGAAAATGAATACGTTTGCATCGCATTGTGTCGCCCGGGGGGTGTTCTTAATATGAGCAGGCTATTTCAAACAAGTCCATTTCGGGGGGACAACCGATGGTAACGATGAAGCGCGCAAGCGTAGGGCCTCAGTCCGGGGACACGACACTCTTCATGTCGGCACGCAGGAACGCCGTATCGATGGCCGTCACCGCGGCGCTGACCGGCGCGATGGTCGCGACGAGCGCGTCAGCACAGACGACGGGTTCCGACGATGAAGTTATCGAGGAGATTGTGACCACCGGCTATCGGCAGAGTCTCGCCAATGCCATTGCAACGAAGCGTGACGCTTCGTCCATTGTGGAAGCGATATCGTCCGAGGATATCGGCAAATTGCCCGACGCGTCGATCGGCGAGTCGCTGGCGCGCCTGCCCGGACTGGCGGCGCAGCGTTTCGACGGGCGCGCCAACAAGATTTCGATCCGCGGCCTGGCACCGGACTTCACGACCACGACCCTGAACGGCCGTGAGCTCGTTTCATCCGATAACAACCGTGCTGTCGAATACGACCAGTTTCCCTCGGAATTGATTACCGGCGCGACCGTTTACAAAACTCCTGATGCCGCGCTTACCGCCCAAGCGGTTGGCGGCACCGTTGACATGCAGACAGTTCGTCCGTTGAACTTCAAAGACCCGGTACTGGCCGTCGGCCTGCGCGGTGAGTACGCGCAGGAAGGCAAGCTCAATAGCGACACTGACGACATCGGCTACCGCGGAAACGTTGCCTGGATCGACCAGAACGACGAGGGCACCCTCGGTTGGGCGGTTGGCTACTCACGGATGTATCAGCCGATCCAGGAAGAGTACGTTCATGTCTGGGGTTACAGCGACATAACGGATGCAGATGGTGACAGCGGACTGTTCATCGATGGCATCAAGCCGTTCGTCAAGTCGAATGAACTGACTCGCGACGGTGTGCTCGGCGTGCTCGAATTCGCACCGAACGACCAGCTTCGTGCCCGTGTCGATCTGTTTTATTCGAAGTTCGACGATGAGCAGACCCTGCGGGGCGCGGAGATTGCCGGATACACGGCGGCGGACCGGGACATCATCAGCGTTGCCGGCGGACTCGTTCAGCAAGGCACATGGACCGGCCTCAGGACGCAGAATCGCAATGACTTCTCCGATCGTGATGTGGACACGAAAGCTGCCGGGTTCAATGTTGTTTACGATCTGAATGACGACTGGCGTCTCGAGGGTGACATCAGCTGGTCACGCGCCACCCGCGATTACGTGGCGAATGAGGTCTATTTTAGCGACGGGCGCGGCCAATCGGGCTCGACCGGCGAGTTCACCTACACACTGGGTGGCGGCAATGGGCTCAGTGTTTCGACGGATCAGGACTTCGGCGACCCGAATATTTGGCAGCTAGGCGACAACCTGGGCTGGGGCGGCCCGCTGTGGACAGAGGCACTCGGCTGGCAGTGTGACAGCCAGGACGGATTCCGAAATATGGAGACGTCCGACGACGAACTGATGGCGATCAAGCTGGCGGCCGATCGGTTGATTGATGGAAGCGTCATCACAAACGTCAAGTTCGGCTTACGGTACGCGACACGAGAGAAAGGGCATTCGCGCACCGGTGAGTTCCTGACGCTCAACGATTATCCGAATACTGTTCCCGTTCCTCAGGAGTGGCTGATTGGACCCACATCGCTGGATTTCCTCGGCATCGGCAACATCATGAGTTTTGATGCCCGTGCGGCGGTCAACTCCGGCCTGTACTACTTCTCGCCTGAGAACCTGGTATCGGCCGCGCTCAACCGTTGGGCAGTTTCTGAGGATGTAATCAACCTGTACGCAATGGCCGATTTCGCGACCGAGCGATGGACCGGCAATTTCGGGTTACAGGCCGTTTACACGGACCAGGAATCGATGGGTACGCAGGCGGGAACGACCTCGCAAGGCATCGAATTCAACGCCGTGACCGAGGGCACGGATGCCTGGGAGCTGCTGCCCAGCTTTAACTCTTCCTACCACATCAACGAGGAATGGAAGCTGCGCCTGGGCGTGGCGCGTATCCTGGCACGGCCGCGCATGGAAGATATGCGAGCAAGCCGTCAGTTCACGTTCAATGAGCAGAATATCAACGAAACGGACATCGAAGATTCCCCATGGGGAGGCAATGGCGGCAATGCATTCCTGGAACCGTGGATGGCATGGCAGTTCGACGTTTCTCTCGAGACCTACTTCGGTAGCTCGGGCTACGCGGCGTTCTCCGTGTTCCATAAGGAACTCGAGAACTACGTGTACACCAAGCAGGTTCTAACCGACTTCTCGGGCGTCGAGTTGCCGGCGATCATCGATCCCGTACTCGATCAGGGTTTCGTATCCGCCCCTGACAACGGCGATGGCGGCTGGATTCGCGGCGTCGAATTGTCCGCGTCGATTCCGTTCGACTTGATGACTGCAAGCCTGAAAGACTTCGGCGCGATCATCAGTGCGTCCTACACGGACTCCGAAGTCAAGGAAACATCGGATAGCACGCCCCTCGAGTTGCCCGGTCTGTCGGAAACGGTGGTGAATACCACGGTGTACTACGAGAACGATGCCGGCTTCCAGGCCCGGGTCAGTGCGCGGTATCGTGACGAATACCTTGCAGAGGCATTCGCCATCGGGCTTTCTCGACAATTGACCACGGCCGATGCAGAAACGATCATCGATGCGCAATTGTCTTACAACCTGTCGAACTTCGGCCTGGATGGACTGTCGATCTACCTGCAGGGGTACAATTTGACGAATGAACCGTTCGTTCAGTATCTCGATGGCGACACCGCGAAGATCAAGAACTACCACACCTACGGGCGAAGCTACCTGTTAGGCTTCAATTACCGACGGTAATTGTGTCCTGACTTGCAGTAAGGAAAACCTCCGTCGGGCGACCGGCGGGGGTTTTTTTCATATGAGCAAGTGTCAATGCAAGAACAGGTGATAAACAAGCTGGTCATCGTCGGAGGTGGCACAGCCGGCTGGATGTGCGCCGCGTTATTGAGTCGGTTGTTTGGGGAAACGCTGAGTATCGAGCTGATTGAATCGGATGCGATCGGCACCGTGGGCGTCGGCGAAGCGACAATCCCACCAATCCAGGTCTTCAACAATCTCGCCGGCGTCGACGAACAGGAGTTCCTGCGAGATACCAAGGCGACGATAAAGCTAGCTATCGAGTTTCAAAACTGGGGGGCGATCGGCGACCGCTATCTGCACGGATTCGGCTTTATCGGCCGCAAGGTCGGGGCAATATCGTTTCAGCACGTGTATCTGAAAGGCCTCGCGCACGGTGTTGCCGGACCGATTTCCGATTATTCGCTGAATAACATGGCGGCGGCAGCGGGGCGCTTTAACCGGTTGGCGAAAATTGAAGGTGCGCCACTCCCCGGCATCACGTATGCCTATCATTTCGATGCGAGCCTGTATGCCCGCTTCCTTCGCAAGCACAGTGAGGCGCGTGGCGTAATTCGCCGGGAAGGGCGCATCGATGACGTCATTCTGAATTCCGAAAGCGGCGATGTCAGCGCGCTGAAAATGCAGGATGGCAGCGAGGTAAGTGGCGATTTCTTTATTGACTGCAGTGGTTTTAACAGCCTGATATTCAGCAAAACGCTCGGTGTCGACTATGACGACTGGAGCGAGTGGCTGCCCTGCAATCGCGCTGTCGCCGTGCCGTCCAGTCTGGAACCGCGCTCGCTGCGTCCGTATACGCAGAGTATTGCGCATCAAGCCGGCTGGCAGTGGCGAATACCGTTGCAACACCGTACTGGAAACGGCCATGTGTTCTGTGACCGGTATATCAGTGAGGATGAGGCCACGCAGACGCTGCTCGACAACCTCGAAGGAGAGGCGCTTCGGGATCCACTGTCTCTGCGCTTCACTCCCGGTTGCCGAAAGAAGCTCTGGCACCGTAACTGCGTTGCACTCGGCCTCGCCAGTGGATTCATCGAACCGCTCGAAAGCACCAGCATCCACATGATCCAGATTGGAATAACTAACCTTGTAAAGGTGTTTCCGACGCAAGGAGACAACGCTGCCCGCGCCCGCGAGTATAACCGCCGTATGCGCTACGAATACCAGGCGATTCGCGACTTCATCATCTTGCACTACCACCAGACGAGCAGGGAGGATACGCCATTCTGGCAACAGGTCAGGCACATGGACGTCCCCGAGAGTCTGCGGGATAAGATGGCGTCGTTCGCCGAATCCGGTCATCTCTTCCGTGTCGACGACGAGCTGTTTACGGAAGCGGGGTGGTTACAGGTTATGCTTGGCCAGGGGATTCGGCCACGGCAATACAATCCGCTGGCGGATACGCTATCAACGGATCAGGTTGAGGATTACCTGAAGAATCTGCATTCGATTCTCAACGTCACCGTGTCGAAGCTGATGCCTTATCCGGAATTTTTGAAAAGCTGCGCCGAATAGAATGCGACTTTTTCACTGAGAACCCGAACGGGTAGCGCAGGGATTCGCCCACGAGGTTCCTGGCTAACGAATTCCTCGATTTTTGGCGATGTGAAGAAACCGATATACAGGATGCGAGCAGTTGTGAGGAGGAATTTCACCCGGTTGACAGGCATCATGTTGACGATCGCCATCGTCTCAGCCTGTAACGATAACGCGCCGGATATTGCGTCCAACCCGCACGAGCCGGAACCGTACGTCAAATTGACGCATCCGGAGTGGTCGAAGAATGCGACTGTCTATCAGCTGAACACCCGGCAGTTTTCCGAAGAGGGCACATTTCGTGCGGCACAAGAGGCGCTGCCGCGCATCAAGGCGCTCGGTGCCGATATCGTCTGGCTGATGCCGATCCACCCGATCGGCGAGGAGAACCGCAAGGGCACGCTGGGCAGCCCCTACGCCGTCAAGGACTACTACGGCGTCAACCCGGAGTTCGGCACGCTCGAGGACCTGAAGGCTTTCGTCGACGAGGCGCACGCGCTCGGCATGTACGTGATCCTCGACTGGGTCGCGAACCACACGGCCTGGGACAACCCACTGCGCACCGAGCACCCGGATTGGTACGAGCGCGACTGGAATGGCGACTTCCGGCCGACGCCGTGGTGGGACTGGTCCGACATCATCGACCTCGATTACTCGAAGCCCGAAGTTCGCGAATACATGACCGCGGCGATGAAGTACTGGGTGCGCGACGTTGGCATCGACGGCTATCGCTGCGACGTCGCCGGATTCGTACCGGTACAGTTCTGGAACAACGTCCGCAAGGAACTGGACGCAATTAAACCGGTTTTCATGCTCGCCGAATGGGAATCGCGTGACCTGCACGCGGAAGCTTTCGACATGACCTACGCCTGGTCGTGGTACGAGGCGGTTCACGACGTTGTCAACGGCCACGCGCCATTGTCGAAGCTGTTCGTTTACTACTCGTGGCGGGAAAGTTCTTATCCGAAAGAAGCGTACCGGCTGACGGGCGTCAGCAATCACGATGCCAACGCCTGGGAAGCGACGCAGTTCGAGGCGTTCGGCGATGCACTCGAAGCCGCGATCGTGCTGTCCGTCGTCGGCGACGGCCTGCCGATGATCTACAACGGCCAGGAAGCCGGCAATCCGAAGCGCCTGAAGTTCTTCGAGAAGGATCCGATCGAATGGCGGCCGCACCCGATCGGCGACCTGTACCGGAAGCTGTTCGCGCTGAAGCACGAGAATACCGCACTGTGGAACGGGCAGTGGGGCGCGACAATGATTCGCGTATGGAACTCGCGGCCGGACGATGTGCTGAGTTTCGTCCGCGAGAACGACGCAGACACGGTATTCGCTGTCATCAACTTTACAGTCGAGCCGCAGTCAGTGACGTTTTCCGATGCGCCGTTTGCCGGAAGCTATACCGAGTATTTTTCCGGGAGCGCCGTCGACATTGATGCGGAGACGACCGTCGATCTCGATCCCTGGGACTACCGGGTCTACGTGCGCTAGTCGAGGATGAATTGCAGCGGAATGTCGAGCCGCTCCCGCCAGAACGGTTCGGAGTGGCCGGCGCCGTCGATTTTCAGCGACAGGTAGTCGTCCCCGTCGCTGTAGCCACGCTCGAGGAACACCCGGTCGACGAGGCGCTGGTGCGGTTCGTACTGGCCGTCGAGTTCCTCGGTGCCGAAGTCGAAGTAGAACCGGTGCTCGCCGGGCGGAGGCACGGCGCTCCGCAGGTACTCGACAAACGCCTCAGTGCTGGCAATGTCGTTCGTCGCGAGGCTCAGCGGCCAGTGCGTCGACAGGCAGGCCGCCGCCGAGAACGCCTCGGGGTATTCGAGCACGGCGTACAGCGAGATAAGGCCACCCATGCTCGAGCCCATCAGGTAGGTATTGTCGCGCCCCGGTTTCGTGCGGTACTCGGCATCGATGAACGGCTTCAGCTCCTCGACGAGAAAGCGCAGGTACTCCTTCGACAGCGGCTCACCGCCCATGACCTCGGCGATCGTGCCCTGCGCGTCCGGCGACACGACATCGAACATATCGGCCGGCAGGTACTCGCGGCGCCTTAGCGGCGTATTCCAGACACCGACGACGATCGTATTGTCGACCTCGCCGCTGTCGATCAGGCGCTGCAGCACGCCGTCGACGTCCCAGTCCTCGTTGTTCCAGACGAACGACGGGTTGTACAGGTTCTGGCCGTCGTGTGCGTACACGACCTGCATGTCCTCGGTGGTCTGGTAATAATTTTTCGGCACCCAGACGTCGATATTGCGCGGTTCGACATGCGCCGAGGGGAAATCGGCGTGGCGAATGATGTTGGCATTGCCGATTCGCAGCACTGTGCTTTCGAGCGCGTTGAGTTCGATGAATACCTGGCCTTTGCCGCTGTCGACGATCAAGTGTGCATCGTTTGTGCCGTAAAGCAATTCGGACAGCGTGTATCGACCGTCTGCGAGGTCCATGTCTGCAACGACGTCGTCCGGCACGTCGACGCGGACGTTGCGGGCTTTCGCGTCGTCGAAACTCGCCGCAACAATCAGTCGCTCGTCGTCCCTCCAGCGCGCGAATGCGAACACGCGGTCATCCGTTTCGCCGTTGGCGACGGCGAACACGTCGAGCGGCCGGTAGTCGCCGTGCATCGCCGGGTTTGTTGCGCTGATTCTTAACAAGCGTACGTAGAAGTCGCGCAGCGCCTTCTCGTCGTCGGTCAGCGCGCCGCCATCGAACTTGCCGCCGTTCATCCAGCGCTGGTGTGCCGGCACGCCCCAGTAGTCGAAGATCGTGGTGCGTGAGGCCTTGCCGAAGCCGGCATCGCCGTCGCCCGGCTCGCCGACGTCCTGGCCGAAATAGATCATTGTCGGCGAACGGCTGATCAGCGCTGACACGGTCATCGCCGGCCGGCCTTTGTCGGCGTCGCCTGCGAAAGGTTCGCTCGCGATGCGCTGCTCGTCGTGGTTCTCGAGGAAGTGCAGCATGTGTTCTTCGATATCGAGCACTTCCGCGTGCACGCTGGCGAGCGTTGCCGCGCTTTGCCGTCCCTGCATGATCGCCTTCAGCGTGTCGTAGAATCCTACCTTGTCGTACAGGTAGTCCATGCGTCCGAGGATCAGGTAGTCACGGTAGAGGGAGGGGTTGTAGACCTCTGCCAGAAGAAATGCGTCGGGATCGACCGCCTTGATTGAAGAGTTCAGGTAGCTCCAGAACTCGATCGGCACCATCTCCGCCATGTCGTAGCGAAAGCCGTCGACGCCCAAGGCGCTCCAGTACAGCGCGATGTCGCGGAACTTGCGCCAGCTGTCCGGCACGTCCTTGCCGAACCAGAACCCCTGGTGCTCGTCGATGGACCACGTGTCCGCACCGTACGGCAGGCGCTCGAATGCATAGCTGCCGTCCGGGCGCACGCCGTAGTTGAGCTTGACCGTCTCGAACCAGTCGTTGAAGTCGGGCTGCGGCGCTCGCGCGCCGTTGCCGGTCCATTTCGCCGGCGACTCGGCGAATTTCCCGTCCGCGAGCAGGTGCGGGTCGCCGCCGAGCGGCACGTAGCCCTGTGGCGATTCGGGGACGGAGAAGTGTTCGCCGACAACATAGTAGAAGTTATTGTCGCGCGCCCACTCGACGCTCGTATCGTCGTTTGCGCCGAAGTCGTCGATGCCCTTGGGACGCGCGATCGACTCGTAGCGCCGAGCGACGTGGTTCGGCACGATGTCGATGATGACCTTCATGCCGTGCCGGTGCGTTCGCTCGATCAGCGACTCGAACTCGGCAAGGCGATTCTCCGGGTTAACGGCGAGATCCGGGTTGACGGAGTAGTAGTCCTTGACGGCATACGGCGATCCGGCACGGCCCTTGACGACATCCGGATCGTCTTCGCTGATATCGAATTCTGTGTAGTCCCGGATAACCGCGTGGTGCGGGACGCCCGTGTACCAGATGTGCGAGACACCGAGTTCGGCGATGCCTTCGAGCGCCGCATCGGTGAAATCGGCAAACTTGCCGACGCCGTTTTCCTCGATCGTGCCCCACGGCTTGTTCGTCGTTTTCGTGTTGCCGAACAGTCGCGTGAAAACCTGGTAGACGACAGGCTTGCCGGCCAGGGCTTGTTGCTCCGGTTGGTTGACGTTGACGACAACGCGTTGCTGGTGCCATGAAAAACGCACGCGGAGTTCGCGAGACGCCGCATTGATCGTCGCGCCAGCGCCGCTTTTTGGCAGCTTCCTGACGACCGGGATGTTCCAGCCGTTGACGGAGATCGACCTGGCGGACTCGGTCCAGTTGTGTACGACGAGCGTGACGTCGCGGCGCTCGGGTCTGCCGTCATAATCGGCGCCTTCGCGATCGAATTCGAAGCGCAGCGAGTCGCCGTTCCTTGTCGCATCGAATCGCAACAATTCGTATGCGCCGTCGTTGAGGCTCGTGCGACTGTGTCCGTCGTCCTCGTACAGCTGGCCGCTCGACGTCGTTACCGTCGGGTCCGCGTAGTAGTGCAGCTCGAGTGACTCGCTGGAGTAGGCGTCGGTATTGTTGACGACCGGCGTCATCGGCACGAACGCGCCGGCGCGGACGAGCACCGGAATAGTCTCGGCATTCACCGGCACGTTAACGCTGGCGCCGCCGTCGTAGGCGGTGTCGTTCCAGAAATCGAACCAGCGTCCCGCTGGCAGGTTCACGCTGACGCGATCGATACCCGGGTCGGTGACCGGCGCGACCAGAAACGCGTCGCCGAAGAGATAAGCGCTGCTGTCGTCGATCAACGCCGTGTCATTCTCGTCCTCGAAGAACAGCGGACGCATCAGCGGCATGCCGGTCGTCGTGTTTTCCCACGCAAGCGTGTACAGGTACGGCAGCAGGCGATAGCGCAGCCGAATCGCGTCGCGCGCGCGCTTCAGCGTTGTCCGGTCGTGAAACACCGGTTCCGGAGCGATGTGTTCCTGCGCGTGCGGGCGGTAAACCGGCTGGAAGACGCCGTACTGCAGCCAGCGCGTGTACAGCTCGCTGTCAAAGGTTTCGCCGCCGGCGAAGCCGCCGAGGTCCGAATGCGTGTAGCCGAGCCCGAACAGGCTCATCTGCAGGCCGAGTTCGACCTGCGGCTTCAGCCCGCCCCACGAGCGGTCGACGTCGCCGGTCCACGGCAGCAGCCCAAAGCGCTGCGTGCCGAGGAATCCCGAGCGCATCAGCACGACCGGCCGCACGTCCGGGTAGTCCTCGACCTGTTTCTCGTAGACCATCTGCGCCCAGCGGTGGCCGTAGGCGTTGTGAATCTCGTCACCGCTCGCCGTGATGCCGGCGTCGCTGAGCCGGTGCACGGAATCGCCGGGATGCACCTCGGGCTCGCCGAGGTCGCCCCAGGTTGCTGCCGTACCCTGTTCGAACAGCATGCGGTACGGCTGCCAGAACCAGTCGCGCGCCTCGCTGTTGAAGACGTCGACGAGGCCGGTATTGCCGAAGTAGAAGTCGAACGTTTTCGGCACGCCGGCGACGTTCAACGCGAGCGCGGCCTTGTCGACTGCGTCCTGCCAGCGGTCCGACGACGTCAGGATGAAGGGCTCGGTGATCGCGATCGTTCGAATGCCGTCTTTCGCGAAGTCGCTGATCATGTCTTCCGGCGTCGGGAACGCGTTGCGGTCCCAGTCGAGCTTGCCCATGTGGCCCTGGATGTCCGGGCCGAACCAGTAGATGTCGAG
>JBFIQH010000092.1:0-11118 GCA_041609735.1 Woeseiaceae bacterium
CGTTTGGCGCGCCCGCCTCGCCGTTTGCGCTCGGGCCAGGCTATTACCCGCCGGCCCGTACCGGTCTGCGCGGCAGCCACGACGGGTCCTGGGAAGCCATGCACGCCCGCGTGGCCGGCGCCGAGTGGCCGGTCGACGACATCAGTGAACGCTTGGATCTCGTCATTGTGGGTGGCGGCATCAGCGGCCTGGCGGCGGCGCATTTCTACCGCCGCGAGAAGCCCGATGCCCGGATTTTGATCCTCGACAACCACGATGACTTCGGCGGCCATGCGAAACGCAACGAGTTTTCGTCAAGCATCGGTACGCGCATCGGCTATGGCGGCACCGAGTCCATCGATACCCCGTCGTCATACGACGAGATCGCTCGCGCGCTGCTCGCCGATATCGGCGTCGACGTCAATCGCTTTTATCGCTATTACGACCAGGAACTGTACGACTCACTGGCGCTGTCCTACGGCATAGCGTTCGACGCGGACACCTACGGCGAACGAAAACTCGTTACCGGTTACGGCAGTGATCCATGGCATGAGTTTGCGGCACGAACGCCGATGAGCGAACGCGCCAGGGCGGATCTGGTGCGGGCATTCACCGACGAACGCGACTACCTGCCGGGTATGTCGCTCGATGAAAAGCTCGCACTGTTGAGCCGCATCAGCTATCGCGACTACCTGGAAAATTACGTCGGCGTCGACGACGAGGTGCTTGCGCTCTACCAGCGCTGGGGCATGAGTTACTGGTGCGTCGGCATGGACGAGGTTCCTGCCATCGCGGTCCAGGAATACACCGATGGCGGCGGACTACCAGGACTCGAGTACACGATACCGCGCGTCGGCAGTCGCGGTGACGAACCGTATATTTTTCATTTTCCGGACGGCAACGCCTCTGTCGCGCGCCTGCTCGTGCGGAAACTGATTCCCGACGCGGTCCCGGGCTCGACGATGGAAGACGTCGTGACTGCCCGTATCGTCTACGAGGAACTCGATCGCCGCGACGCGGCCGTCCGCATGCGGCTGAACAGCACCGCCGTCGAGACTCAACACACGCCGGACGGCAACGCGGTCGACGTTACCTATGTGCATGACGGTATCGCGCACAAGGTGCGCGCTGACCGCTGCATACTCGCGTGCTACAACAGCGCGATCCCCTATATCTGCACCGAATTACCGGAATCCCAGAAACAGGGACTCGCGCACAATGTCAAGGTGCCGCTGACCTATACAAAGGTACTTGTGAGGAACTGGCGTCCGTTCGCCGAACTCGGCATCCGCTACGCGTACTTCACAAAGGACTTTTACAAGCAGGTCGAACTCGATTACCCCGTGTCCCTCGGGAACTATCGCTTCGGCAGTTCGCCGGATGAGCCGATGGTGCTGCACATGTGCTACGTGCCGTACGTCGACGACATACACGGCCCGGACCAGTGGCGCGAGGGTCGCCGGCGCCTGCTGTCGACGCCATTCTCGACGTTCGAATACCACGTGCGGGACCAGCTGGACCAGGCGCTTGCCGGCGGCGGCTTCGATGCCGAACGAGACATCGAAGCGATCACCGTCAACCGCTGGCCACACGGCTACTCGTATGCACCGGGGCGTACTTGGGAGCCAGTCTACGAGTCCGAGGCTGACAAACCGTGGGTGATCGGGCGCCAGCCTTTCGGCCGCATCGCTATTGCCAACTCCGACGCCGGCGCGTCCGCTGACACGAACAGCGCCATCGTGAATGCGCATCGCGCCGTCGCCGAGGTGTTGCGTTCCTGAAGATTGCTCAAGTAGAGGATCCGTGCGCCGATAAACAGGAGTATCGGTCAACTGCAAGGAACGGGCATGGCGACGCCATTGCCACTATCGACTCTCGAAAAAGCACTCGATCTGAATCTCGACAGCAGCCGCTACGGAACGTTTGCTGAAATTGGCGCGGGCCAGGAAGTCGTGCGCTGGTTTTTCCAGGCCGGCGGTGCCGCGGGCACTATTTCGAAGAGCATCTCGGCCTATGACATGCAGGTCAGCGACGCTATCTATGGCAAGTGCCCGCGCTACGTTTGCCGCGAGCGCCTCGATGCCATGCTGGACTACGAGCAATCGTTGAATCGCGAACGCCTGTCCGGAAGCCGCGGTGAGCAGACCGCGTTTTTTTCGTTTGCCGACACCGTCTCTGCCCGCAACTACCTGGGCACGAACGAATGTCATGCATGGATGGGCATCCGGTTCCAGTCTGCGCCGAAAACGGACGACAACAGCATCGTCATTCACGCTCGCATGCTGGATGACAGTAACGCGTTGCAACAGGAAGCGCTCGGCATCGTCGGCGTCAATCTCGTTTACGGCGCCTGCCGGCTGCACGAGGCCCCCGAACAGCTGCTGGCATCGTTGGTCGATGGGCTTTCGGCGCAACGTATAGAAATAGATATGGTTGATTTTTCGGGGCCGGCATTCGATGACGTCGACAATCGCATCATGAGCCTGCGGCTCGTCGAACTGGGCCTGACCGGCGCTGCGATGTTCGCCGCTGATGGCACGGTGTTGCAGCCCTCGGAGGCATTGCGCAAGCGCCCGCTAGTCGTCGAACGCGGCCGCTTCCGGCCAGTCACGCACGTCAATATCGACATGCTGGAAACAACGCTGCGAACTTTCGGCAATGACGCCGGAGAACCGCTGCCGATCATGGAAATCTCGATGCATACGCTCGCAGATTCCGGAGACGTCTGCCTCGCCGATTTCGTCAGCCGCGCCGAGGTGCTGGCGACAACCGGTCACACCGTCATGATCTCCGACTTTCCGGAGTATTACCGACTTGCAGCCTACCTGAGCCGCTACACGGACAGGCCGATCGGCATGGCTATGGGTCTCGCAACATTAAGGAGCCTGTTTGACGAACGATATTACGATCACCTGGACGGGGGCATACTGGAAAGCCTTGGTCGGCTGTTCAAGCACCAGATAAGGCTGTTCGTTTACCCCCAAAAAGACCCGGAATCCGGCGCTGTTTTGGGAATGGATGATATGCAGCTGGATGCCGAGCTGGGCCATCTGTTCGAGTTCTTGAAAGCCAGGCAATGCATCGTGGCGCTGGACGACGTGTCGTCGCAGTACCTGGATATTCACTCACCGGAAGTTCTCGAGATGATCGTCAGCGGAAGCGGTGCATGGAAAAAGCTCGTGCCCGACTGCGTCGCAAACGCAATCGTCGAGCGTAACCTGTTCGGCTACGCGGGATGACCAGTCGTGACTAGTCCTTTTGCAGGCTCTTGATCGCTTCGACCAAATGCTGGCCGGTGCTGTTGTAGGGGTCGCAGCCGATCTCCGGATCGACCTCGAGCTCCAGCGCGGTAATCTCCGCCGTTCGCCGTGACTCCTGCTGTGCCTCATCGACGAGTGGCGCCGGTTTCCGTTCCGCGCCTGCCGTCGGCTTGACCCTGACGTTTCTCCAGGTTGACATAATCCTGTCCCTGATAGTCTGCCTCGAGCGTCAATTATCCACGACAGTACAGAGAGTTAAACGTCATTGATCCGGTAGATTCTACCGTCCGTCGGAGTCTGGCTGCGACAGCCTGAAAGCTACTCCATCGACAGGTAACGGTCGAGCAGCGGCGCCTGCTGGCCGTGCATCGACGGATCGGTTTCCTGATCGAGCACGTCGGTCGTGCGCTCGAATATCGCCTGTGCTTCCTCGGGCGAATTGCCGATACAGGTAACGCCGACTTTGCCGTACTGCGACAGTGCACCCACCATGTAGAACAGCGCCCCGGTACCGGTCGAATGCCGATAGCCGAGTCCGTGGCGAGAAACGATGTCGAACAGGTCCTCGGGCAACAAGCCGTGATAGGCCGGCGACTTCAAGTTGTCGGTCGCGCTGTAGAACTTAGGCGTGCCGCCGGGCGCAACGAACAGGCCGGTCTCCGGATCCAGCGCGCCGCCGGTCAGAAACTCCAGGGCGTAATACGGCGGCGTCGTGCCGCCCATGCGCAGGTTGATCTCGATCGCCTTCGACGACCAGCCGCCGTTCTCGTTCGGAAACGTCAGGAAGTCGATGGCAAATCGTCCCAGTACACCCTTCTCGCTCAGTACCTTCCCGACTTTCAGCGCCTCGCTCTGCAACAGCCGGCGGTATTCATCGTTGGCCGGAAAGCGGCAGCCGAGGTAGGACTGCCCCGTGGAACCGCCCAGCACCTGCTCGTGACTCGACACCAACCGGGCAACACCGTCCGGCTGTATGCGCATCTGCACGCTCGGTGACCGGACCGTCGGCGCCTCGACGAGTTCCTCGACGATGCCGCACATCGCGGTGAACTTGCGCAGGAACGACGTGCTGGTTTCCGTGCTCGATGTCCATGACAAATTGTGCAACGCGTTTCGTATCGCGTCCCGGTCGTCGCGATCATCGGGATACTTCAATACGCCGTTACCCTCGCCACCGAAACCTTCGTTCAGTTTGACAACCGCGCGCTTCATCGACGGCCGATCGCCACCGAGCTTGACCAGCGCCGAGATAATCTCGTCCTCGGTTCTGAGGTCCTCGTAACCGGCCGGAAAATCGACGCCCGCCTCGGCGAAGACGCGGCGATTGCCGGACTTCGTGCCGAGCGCCAGTAATGCCGGATCGACGCCGTTGAGCGGAATGCCGAGTTCTACCGCCAGCTGCCGCTCGAGTTTCGTCGAGTTGTAGACAGTCAGGTACGCCTGGTCGCGATTGCCGATCAGGCGCCGTAGTCGTTGCAGCAGGCGCGGTCGCTCCAGGATTTTTTCGGTCAATGGGCGGGCGCTGCCGTCGTGCACCGACATCATGTGCAGTCGCTGCCGCGCATGCTTCAGCGATACGCCGTCGAGGAGCTGCAGGTAGTAGTCGACGATATCCGCATGCACGGGCTGACTCGTGACATAGATCAGGCGCGCGTTCGGGTTTCTGAGGCGAATCAGCGCGAACAGCAGCCGCTCCTCGTAAAACGACGCGCCAAGCACCTTCAGCAGTTCCTCCTGATTGACGCTCAGCGATGGAACGATGATCGACGTGTGTTCGTGCTCCGGATCGGAATGCAGCGCTTGCCAGATCCGCGGCAAGCGCTGCTTCAGTTCCTCGAAATCGGTTTCGACGCCGCTCATCGATCAGTGCGCATGGACTTTCAGGGTTTCGCCGACGTCATTCATGATGCCGCGCAATGCATCGTAGTCGGGATGCCGGATTCGCAGCCACGCATTCGCCATGTAGCCCGCCTCGACGGGCTGTGTCGGCGTGCCGGGATCGGGCAGATGTGCGGCGACGATGTTGTCGCCGTAGCGATGGTTGATCTCGTCAACGCCGGAGTAGCCGATGATCCGGCCATCCCGGTCGGGCCGCAGCGCTATCATGCCGGCCGCGTAACGCCGCGACGGCCGGGATGCGATGCGGCCGTGCGTGATCGCCGACGCCCATTCGTAATAAAGGTCGAATTCGTTGGCCGCGTTGTACACATCCCACTGGCACACGCCGGGCGGCCGGCAACCGATCTCGGAAAACTTGAGACCTTTCGGCCCGAAGAACCATTCCATGTGTGTTGCCGACGTGCCTATCTCGAGAATCGAAATGACCTGGCGCGTCATCTCGCGCACCTCGCGGTAGCCGGGTTCGTCAATACGATTGGTCGCGACCATTTGCGGGGATATCCAGCGCGTGCGCATCGCCTCGAGCACGTTCGGGTAGTAGTGCGTGATAAATTCATGCTCGACATGGCCATTGATCGTCAGCGTATCGATGAAACCCTCGTGTCCCTCGATGAATTCCTCGATTGCGACCGCGACGCCGTTGGCGAGGCCACACTCCCGGATGACCTCCTCCAGGCGTTCGTCGTCCCGGACCCGGTACGTACCCGCGGCGCCGGCGCCCGCCGGCGGCTTCAGGATCACCGGGTAACCAACCGCCGCAACAAAATCACGTGCGTCCTGGGGCGACTCGGCACGCGTGGACTGCGCACAGGAAATGCCGGCCTTGCGCAGCACGTCTTTCATCGCGGGCTTGTCGCGGCACAGATAGGCCGTCTGCACCGACGTGCCGGGAATCCCCGTCGCTTCGCGCACAGACGCCGCCGCCATGATGTGCGCCTCGACCGTCGCCTCGAGGCGATCCACCCAGACCTTGCCCTGTATCGCCTTGACCGCCGACAGCAACGATGGCTCGTGCACGACCGAGCGCACCTGGTAATAGTCGGTCAGCCACGACTTGACGTCGGACGACAGGTATTCGACCGGCCGCTCGCCGATGCCGAAAACATTCGCGCCCGCCGCATGCAGAGCACGCGTGAACTCGCGCTGGTTGGCCGGAAAAGACGGTTCGATAAATATTACGTTCATCAGAGCTTCACCAGTTGACGGAACAGCGAAACGTAGTACCTGCCCTGCTGGTCCCACGAAAAGTCCATTGCCATCGCATTTTGAATGATCTTCTGCCAAAAGCGCGGTTTTGAATAGAGCTGCAGCGCTGTGCCCAGCGCCCAGCGAAGTCCGGCGTCATTGTAGTCGCGAAACAGGATGCCGGTGCCGGTCGCGTCTGACGGGTCAATCTGCTGCACCGAGTCGGCCAGCCCGCCGGTTTGCCGAACGATGGGTATCGTCCCGTATTTCAGCGAGTACATCTGGTTTAGCCCGCAGGGCTCATACAGCGACGGCATCAGGAACATGTCGCTGCCCGCCTCGATCCAGTGCGCGAGGCGGTTATTGTAACCATTGTAGAAACAGACCCGGCCCGGGAATGCCCGCTGCAGGCGCCGGAAAAAATCCTCGTAGCGTCGTTCACCGCTGCCCAGCACGGCGACCGAGAACATCTGTTGCGCCAGCATCGACGGCACGACCGACTCGACGAGTTCGAAGCCCTTCTGGCCGACGAGCCGGCTGACGATTCCGATCAGCGGAATATTCGGCCCGCCCTTGATTCCGAGTTCGACCTCGAGCTCCGACTTGCATTGCGACTTGCCGCGCAGGTCCGCCGCGCTGAAGTTGTGCGGAATCAGCGTATCGGTTTCCGGATTCCACTCGTCGTAGTCGACGCCGTTCAGTATGCCGATCAACCGGTCGCGTCGCTCGCGCAACAGCGGGTCCAACCCGGCACCGTATTCCGGCGTCTGGATTTCATGGGCATAGGTCGGGCTCACCGTCGTCAGCATGTCCGCGTACAGCACACCCGTCTTCAGGAAATTGATGACCCCGCCGCGAAGGTCGTCCTGGTGCAGCTTGCCGACGTCGTTACCCAGGTGCAGGTCGTTGAGCACATCCGACGAAAAAACGCCCTGGTAGCCGATGTTGTGGATCGTCAGCACCGAGCGCGTGCGCTCAAACAGGTTGTCCCACGCATAGATCGTACGCAAATACAGCGGCACGAGCGCCGTTTGCCAGTCGTGGCAGCTGAAGATATCGGGCGCGAACTGCAGGTACTGGCATATTTCAATGGCCGCACGTGACAGCAGCAGGAACCGCAGGTGCTCGTCCGCGTCGTTGGTATAGATAGAGTCGCGCCCGTAAAGCTCGGGGCAACGCAACAGGTAGATGCGCAGGTCGCTGCCCGGCACGCCGACCGAATCGATGGAGTAGCTGATATTCCAGGGCCCGATATCGACGACGAGATCCTGCAGGCGATCGACTTTGCGAACGTCGTGATCGCCATCGGTGATACGGGTGTATTCCGGCATCAGGACACGCACGTCGTGGCCGTCGTCGTGCAGGTAACGCGACAGCGCAGCAGAAACGTCGGCGAGCCCTCCGGTTTTGGCGAACGGCGCAAGCTCTGAGGAGACGACGAGGACTTTTAGTTTTTCTTGTTTTTCGGGCACGCGACAGCCGTAGCAACTTCCGTCAAGGTGCTATTCTACCCTGCCGGCGGCATACGCGTCGTCGGCAGGCAGCAATAAGGCGAACGAGCGTGAATGTACTGATTATTTCACCCGGGTATCCGGCGGACATGCCGGAATTCACACGCGGGCTCGCGGAGTGCGGCGCCAAGGTCATCGGTGTCGGGGATTCGCACGCAGGTTCGCTGCCGGATCTCGTGCGCCGATCGCTCGCAGCCTACATCCAGGTACGGTCGCTGTGGCGGCGCGACGAGGTCATCGACGAAATCCAGCAGCAGCTGCGAGGCCGGCAGCTGGACCGTATTGAATGCCTGTGGGAGCCCGGCGTCATGCTGGCCGCCGAACTGCGGCAGCACTTCGGCATCCACGGCCAGAGCGTCGCGCAGGCGCACCGCTTTCGCGACAAGGAAGCCATGAAGGTTGCGCTCGACGACGCCGGCATTCGCACGCCACGGCATGTCGCTGTCGACAGTGTTGCAGGGTGCTGGGAAGCGGCCGAACAGATCGGATTCCCGGTCATCCTGAAACCGATCGCCGGCGCCGGCTCGGCCGACACCTACCGCATCGATTCCGCCGACGACCTGCGCGCCGTACTGCCGCGGCTGCGCCACGTGCCCACGGTCAGCGTCGAGGAATTCGTCGACGGCGAGGAATACACGTTCGACACGATCACCGTCGACGGCGAAATCCGCTACTACAACATTGCCGTGTACCGCCCGCGGCCGCTGATAGCGCGCAGCAACGAGTGGATCAGCCCGCAGGTGATCGCGCTGCGCGATGTCGACGCCGAGCGCCTGGCGGGCGGCGTGCAGATGGGCTACGACGTCATCCGCGCCCTTGAATTCGGCACCGGATTCACCCACATGGAATGGTATCGCAAGGACGATGGTGAAGTCGTATTCGGCGAAATTGGCGCACGACCGCCCGGCGCGCACCAGGTCGACCAGATGAAGTACGCCTGCGACTTCGACGTCTTTCGCGCATGGGGCGAGGCGATCACAACGGGATCGATCAGCGCCGATATACGCCGGCTGTACAACGTTGCTACGATCTACAAGCGGGCCCGCGGTGTCGGGCGCATCACGCGTATCGAGGGCATCGATGCACTGCAGCAGCGCTTCGGGGCGCACGTCGTCTGGAATACGCTGTCAGCGCCGGGAACGCCGCGCCGCGACTGGCTGCAAACGCTGGTCTCCGATGGATTCATCATGCTGCGTCACCCGGACCTCGACGAAACCATTCGCATGGCGGACGCCGTAGGGTCCGAGCTGCACCTGTACGCCGAATAGGCTCAGGCAAACTCCGCGAGGTACTGTGGCAGCATCGCCCGCCATGTTTCCCAGTCGTGGCGATAGCCGCGGCCCCACGAGTCGACTCGATTGGGTACGCCCTTAGCTCCCAACACGTTCGCCATGCGCCACGATTCACCGATATCTTCGTATTCGCCCTCGCCGCTCGGCATCAGGACGAATCGCGTTCGCAGCAGATCCAGCTGCGGCCCTTCGAGGCCGGGCAGGAAATGCAGTGGGGACGAGAAGTAAAAATCATCGGTGAAATCACCGGTGAGAAACTTCGACAGGTCGTAGGTACCGCTCATCGCGATCGCCATCCGGAAGACGTCCGGATGGCGGCAGACGGACGCCACGGCATTGAATGCACCAATCGATGCGCCCGCCGCAATAAGCTCGATGCTCGCCGACAGGCAGTCACCGCGTATTGCCGGCACAACCTCGTTGTAAATATAGGCGTCGAAGAGCGTCTGGACACGCGAGCAGTATGCGCCGGAATGTTCCCGTGAAATCCACGCCCTGCCGGCGATACTGTCTGTTGAATAGACCTTGATGCGACCCGCGTCAATCAACCCGCCGAGCGCGCCAACGAGGTGAAATCTCTCGACCTCTTCGGCATCGCCGCCCGCTGTGGGAAACAGCAATACCGGCGTGCCGTAATGGCCCCAGCGTACCAGCTGCACCTCCTG
Organism: Woeseiaceae bacterium; assembly: GCA_041609735.1. Classification (GTDB taxonomy): domain Bacteria; phylum Pseudomonadota; class Gammaproteobacteria; order Steroidobacterales; family Woeseiaceae; genus UBA1847. Next base: position 9,792 of record JBFIQH010000092.1, read on the forward strand.
TTCGAGACGCGACGAGCGCCAGCGCGCTACGTCTTTAAGCATCCGCGAGCGTTGCGTCCGACGACTGGCGCCACGACTGGATGCGGCTCCAGAACAGGTCTGTGAATTCGTCGATTTCGTGCTCGGGATACAGTGCCTCGACTTTCTGCCGAATTGCATCCAGCACGATGTCCGTGCCAAAAAACTCCAGCGCGACCTCGTCCAGATGGCCGAGATGCTTGTCGCAGAACTCGTAGAATTCCTCGGCATTCATGCGTTCCATCGCGATTTTAGCGTACGCGTCGAGTTTCTCATCGAACGGCAGGTCCTTGTCGGCGATATCGAAGTACAGCTGCCAATCCAGGTTGGTCTTCATGCGCCGCTTTGTCGCTGCACAGAAAATGGCCCAGCGCAGGTTTGACTTGATCAGCCAAGGGAAGTGGAAATGCAGCGACGTGACCTGCGAGTCCGGGCAGCCGTTTGCGAAGTCGATCGGATGCCACGTGCCATTGCTGCGCAGCGACTCGCAGGAATTGAAATCCCAGCCGAAGAAGGAATTGATGACCATTGTCATCTGCGCCAGCGTGTTCTGGTCCTGCGTCGACAGGAAGTCGATCTCCATGCCGTAACGGTCATGCAACGGCGCGTCGGGGTAATAATTGACGTAGCGCCACTGCGGACCGAGTCCGACGCACCGCACGAACATATCGTGCGGCGTGACGCCTTTCTGCAGGTGCATGACGCGCGTGCCGCTATCGTCGTACGCCTTGAGCAGCGTCTCTTTGTTCTTGATCGCCGTCACGCCGACCCAGGCGCCGCCGTCATAGGGCTTCATGAACAATGGATAGCCGATCGAATCGCCGATTTCACCGAGGTCGAAGAGTTTCGCGTAGCGCTTCAGCGTGGGCTGCAGATCATTGGACTCGACGTAGGATTTGGGGGGCACCAGCCAGGTTTTCGGGACCGGGAAGCCGAGCCGCATCATCGCGCAATAGGTCGTCTGCTTCTCCATTGACTGCAGCGACCAGGGATTGTTAAAGACGTACAGATCATCCGTAAGGATCGCCTTCTTTATCCACTCGCGGGACGTGTGGTACCAGTGCGTCAGCCGGTCGATGACAACGTCGTAGTCGCACGGCTGCTGCAGGTCGAACGGTTCGATGTGGACGCGATCGACGCTGAACTTCAGCGTATCCTTGCCGTCGGGAATCGCGAGGTCCAGTTTTCCCAGCAGTTCCTCGAAACAAATCGGCCAGCAAATGTCCGCGCCGAGCGAGAGTCCAATCCGTCGTGTCCGGGTCGCCATGTTCTTTTCCTTTTCGAGCCCGTTTTTACTATAGGCGTAATC
>JBFIQH010000093.1:0-11000 GCA_041609735.1 Woeseiaceae bacterium
AATGCTGCCAACGATGAAATACTGCTCGCGATGCGGAGCGGAGGTCGAGCGTCGCGTCCCGTCGGACGACAATCGCGAACGCTGGGTATGTGGTCGCTGTGACACCGTGCACTACCAGAATCCGCTCGTCGTCGTCGGCTGCGTCGTCCAACACGAAGACAAGATCCTGCTGTGCAAGCGGGCGATCGAGCCGCGCTACGGTTACTGGACCGTGCCGGCCGGCTTCATGGAACTTGGCGAGTCTCTGGCCGAAGGCGCGGCGAGGGAGACACTCGAGGAAGCCTGTGCCGACGTCGACATCGGGCACCTGTTTGCGTCGATCGACGTCGTCGATGCCGGGCAGATCCACCTGTTTTTCACGGCAACGCTGAACGGCGGCTACGGTGTCGGCGCCGAAAGTCTGGAGACGAAACTCTTTGCCGAAGACGAGATTCCCTGGGATGACCTCGCGTTCAGGAGCGGCAAATACGCGTTGAGAAAGTACTTCGAGGATCGCCGCGACCACGGTGGCGAGAACCGCGGCGTCCACATTCACGAATTGCGCCGCGCAAAACTGTAGGAGCGGCTTCAGCCGCGATTGGTCGGGGCTGGAGGCCTCCCGGCGGTCGATTGTTCGGGCGTGACGGCCGGATAAACACGAGACGCATTCGGGCCTGAAGGCCCTCCTACTGGTAAGGAAAGAACGTGTTTAGCGGCTCGCGGTTTTCTGAATAGAACTCTGCTGCAGCTGCTGGGCAAGCGCTGCAGCCGGCAGGTAGCCGCCGATCAGCGTGCCGTCCTCGAGGACGATGGCTGGCGTTCCTGACAGCCCAACCTCGCGGCCGAGCAGGTAGTGCTCCTGGATGATCGAGGCGTCGCAGGCCGACGTCTCGAATTTGCGATCGAGCTTCGCCGCCGTCAATGCGCTGTTGCGGTCTTTCGCGCACCACACCTGTTCCGACGTATTCCACTCCGATGATGCCGGACCATTCCGCGGATACAGCACGTAGCGCACCGCGATGCCCTGCGCCATGTATTCGTCGATCTGGCTGTGCATGCGACGGCAGTAGGTGCAGCCGACATCGGTGAAGACCGTCACCGAATACTTCGGCTTCTCCGGCGCGAACGTAATGACGTCGCTGTCACCGAGGTCCGCCATCAGCTTATGACGTGCCTGGTTGCGGCTGACGTCGGTCAGGTTCGTACCCGCGTCGAGATCGATCAGGTCGCCCTGCAGCAAATAGCGGCCGTCCGCCGATACGTAGGCAACGACCGAACCCTTCTGGATTTCGTACCAGCCGTCGATCGGGCTGTGGTTGACGTTCTCCGGCTCGATGACGTCAAAAATGCCCGCAATACGCTCACGCACGGCGTCGAGCTTGTCATCCTGTTCACCCGCGGCAACGGGCGCGGTCGCGATCAGCGACAGAATCATCAGGCATTTGAAGAACTTACGGAACATGTAGGCCATCCTCGACGCATCCGGCGGAGCGCAGTGTAACAAACTCATGTCTGTAGGACCTGATTCCGGCCCGGTTTGTTTCGACGCTCGCGAAAATTCACGGCCGAAGATCAGCCGCGCGGATGGTGCTCGCTGTGCAGGTCCTTCAGGCGCTCGCGTGCGACGTGCGTGTATATCTGGGTCGTAGACAGGTCGCTGTGGCCGAGGAGCAGCTGCACGACCCGAAGGTCGGCGCCATGGTTCAAAAGGTGCGTTGCAAAGGCGTGGCGCAGGCTGTGCGGCGACATTTTCTTCGCGATATCGGCTTTTTCGGCGTAGCGCTTGATGATGTGCCAGAACGCCTGGCGCGTCATGCGGTCGCCGCGGCGAGTCGGGAACAGGTAATCGGTCTGGCGCTCGAGCAGGATCTCCATGCGCGGGCCGTCGATGAAATCACGGATCCAGCGCTGCGCCTCGTCGCCGAGCGGAATCAGGCGTTCCCGATCACCCTTGCCGACGATGCGCAGTACGCCCTGATTGAAGTTGATCTGCGACTGCTTCAGGTTGATCAGTTCGGACACTCTGAGGCCCGTCGCGTACAGCAGCTCGAGCATTGCGCGATCGCGATGGCCGAGCGGCTCGTCGGTGTTCGGCGCATTGAGCAGCGCCTCGACTTCGTCTTCAGTCAGCGTCTTCGGCAGCGAACGTCCGATGCGTGGCATCTCGATGTCGGCGGTCGGGTCGGTCTTGCGCATGCCTTCGCGCATGATGTAACGGAAGAATCGACGGAAGCTCGACAGCTGGCGGGCCGTCGATCTCGGCTTCGCGCCGGATTCGACGCGCTTGGCGATAAAGGCCAGCAGGTCCGCCTTGTTCGCTTCCTCGATGGACTTGTCCTGCTCCGACAGTCCACGGCCGAGTGTCATCAGGTCCGCGCGGTACGCGCCCAGGGTATTTTGCGACAGGCCGCGCTCCATCCAGATCGCATCCAAAAATCGATCGACCAGCTTTTCGGAGCGCTCGATCGTGTCCGTGTCGTGTTTGTCGCTGTTGCTGGTTGCCATAGTGTCCATCATCTTTGGGCGCGATCCTTCGCGGGCACGTTCGCTAATTCGGCCAAACGCGCAACTTTTTCAAGATTTTGAGTATGATAACGATGCCTCTCAGCCGGCGTGACCGGCTTCACAGAATAGGTAAGGCGTTTACATAAAGTGAAGTACGTCACACGACTTTTCGAGGCAATCTGGGGTCTCTACGCCTGGATAGTGTTCCTGATCTGCGTGCTGATTGCGCTGATCGCCGTCACGTTTGTGCCCTCGCTCGCCGCCCGCCGCTGGATAACGCTCGCGGCAGCCAGGGCTGCATTCGTGCTGACCGCAACGCCGGTCGACGTCCGCGGGCTCGAAAAACTGCCGGACGGCCACTCCGTCGTCGTCGCCAATCACGCCAGCTATGTCGACGGCCCGCTGCTCAGGGGCTACCTGCCGGCGCGCTTCTCATTCGTCATCAAGGGGGAAATGCAGAAGATCCCGGTCGTCCATTTCCTCTTGCGGCGCTCGGGCTCGCGATTCGTCGATCGTTTTACCGCGGCGGGCAGCGCAAGGGACGCGCGCCAGATCGTCAAGGCGGCGCAGGACGGCCAGTCGCTTGCCTTCTTCCCGGAGGGCACGTTTCTCGAGGAGCCTGGTGTCGGCCGCTTCCGCCCGGGTGCCTTCGTTGCCGCTACCCGCGGCGAGATGCCCGTCGTACCGATCGCAATCTCCGGCACACGCGAGATGATGCCGTCCGGCCGCGTGCTGCCACGGCCACGGCGCCTGACGATCGCTATCCTCGATCCGATTCCCGCGAGCCACGCCACCTTCAGCGACCACCGCGAGCTGGCGCGCGAAGCGCGGCGACGCGTGCTCGAGGTGCTCGATGAGCCCGACCTGCTTGAAAAGAAGGCCGAGTGACCGCATCCTTCGGAGCCCTGCAGGAGAATTGATGAGTTCACAAGACATCGTAATCGCGGCCGCTCGCCGCACGCCGATCGGTTCGTTCCAGGGCGCTCTGGCGGGCGCCTCCGCTACCGAACTCGGCAGCGCCGCGATTCGTGCTGCAATCAGCGATGCCGGCATCGATGCCGGCGACATTGACGAAACCCTGATGGGCTGCGTGCTGCCCGCGGGCCTCGGACAGGCCCCGGCGCGCCAGGCGGCGCTCGGTGCCGGTGTGCCGGTCGGCATCCCCTGCACCACGGTCAACAAGATGTGTGGCTCGGGCATGAAGGCCATCATGCTCGGCTTTGATGCGATCACCGCCGGTTCTGCCGGCATCGTCGTCGCGGGCGGCCTCGAATCAATGACGAACGCGCCTTACCTGATGCCGAAGGCACGGTCCGGGTACCGCATGGGGCACCAGGAAATCCTCGATCACATGTTCTATGACGGACTGCAGGATCCCTACGAAGGCAAGATGATGGGGCACTTTGCCGAGAACACGGCCAGGAAGTACGGTTTCACGCGCGAGGAACAAGACGCATTTGCCATCGAATCGGTGACGCGTGCGCAGGCGGCGGTCACCAGTGGCGCGTTTGAGGCGGAGACGACGCCGGTAACGGTCAAGTCGCATAAAGGCGCCGTCGTCGTCGACACCGACGAGACGCCCGGCGCGGTCAGGATCGACAAGATACCGACCCTGCGCCCGGCATTCGCAAGCGATGGCACGGTAACGGCGGCCAGCTCATCGTCGATTTCGGACGGCGCCGCCGCAACGATCCTGATGACGGCTGCCGAAGCAGAGAAACGCGGCATCGAGCCACTCGCCCGGCTCATCGGTCATTCGAGCTTTGCCCATGAGCCGGCCTGGTTCACGACGGCGCCGGTGTCGGCAATCCTGAAGCTGCACGAGCGGCTCGGGTGGTCCGCCGACGATGTCGATCTTTACGAGATCAACGAAGCATTTGCCGTTGTCGCGATGGCCGCGATAAAGGACGTCGGCCTCGACCATGCGAAGGTCAATGTCAACGGCGGCGCGTGCGCGCTCGGACACCCGATCGGCGCGACCGGTGCCCGCATCACGACTACCCTTATATATGCGCTACGCGCGCGCGGCCTGAAGCGCGGCGTCGCGACGTTGTGTATCGGCGGCGGCGAAGCGGTCGCCATTGGAATCGAAATCGACTGAAGGACGGGCTATGGATCTCGCATCGGCAAAAGCCGTCATCACCGGCGGCGCCTCCGGCCTCGGCTATGCGACCGCGGAGCGCATTATTGAATCCGGCGGCCAGGTTGCGCTGCTGGACGTCAATGACGAACAGGGTGCCGCCAGCGCGGCATCGCTCGGCAAGAACGCGCACTATTTCAATACCGACGTTGCCGATGAGGCAGCGGTCCAGGCTTCGATCAAGGCCGCGAACGACGCGATGGGCGGCATCACGCTGGCCGTCAACTGCGCCGGCATCGCGACCGCCGGCCGCGCGCTGGGGCGCGAAGGGCCCTGGCCGACCGAAAAATTCAATCGCGTCATCCAGGTCAATCTCGTCGGCACGTTCAACGTGACGAAAGAAGCCGCCGCCGTCATGCAGATGAACGATCCGGACGACAACGGCGATCGTGGCGTCGTCATCGGCACTGCATCGATCGCCGCGTTCGAGGGGCAGATCGGCCAGGCGGCGTACTCGGCATCGAAAGGCGGCGTCGTCGGCATGATGCTGCCGCTCGCTCGCGAGTTCGCGCAGTTCGGCATTCGTGTCGTCACGATCGCGCCGGGCATCTTCCTGACGCCGATGATGGCCGGCATGCCGGAGGAGGTACAGGAGTCGCTCGGGCAGCAGGTTCCTTATCCGAAGCGGCTTGGCCGACCAGAGGAATATGCGCAGACGGTCGCGTTCATCGTCGAGAATGCCTACGTCAACGGGGAGACGATTCGCGTCGACGGGGCGATTCGGATGCAGCCAAAGTAGCTATCGCGGAATTCACAATCCGGACGTTCTCGACGAAATGCTGAAATGCTCGTGACCGGACTACTCAGCACCCTGTAGGCCGGGCCGACCCACAATGCGCGGCCCTTCCGCTCATGGCTCACACGGCGCGCCTCAACGGCGCACCGTGCTGCGCTTTACTTCCCTCCGGGGCCACGCATTGCGCGCCGGCCCTGCACCGTAGCGTGGTCCGGGTACACCGATCCAAGTATTTCGCGGGCGGCCCCGAAAGGCCGCAACTCGTCTGGTATTTCAAGACGGCTGAAGGTTGCAGGGCCCGACCGCTCCGCAGCAGCTTCGACGGGGTATCCATCGCAACGACCCGTGACTATCGACCGTGACATTGCAGCGAGGGGTATGCGTTGGTCCTGGTAAGCGAGTGGGGTTCCGAGTGTCCAGGACCAACGCATGCCCCTCGCGGATTCATTGCGATCGATCGTCGGACCAGATCGTCAGCAGCTGGATACCCGCCTACATTCCTGAGTAGTTGGGCCCGCCCCCACCTTCGGGCACGGTCCAGACGATGTTGCGCGCAGGATCCTTGATGTCGCAGGTCTTGCAGTGCACGCAGTTCTGGGCATTGATCTGGAAGCTCGGCTCGCCGTTCACTTCGACGATCTCGTAGACGCCGGCCGGGCAGTAGCGTTGAGCGGGCTCGTCGTAGAGCGGCAGGTTCTTGCTGACCGGAATTGAATCGTCCTTCAGCTTCAGGTGGGACGGCTGGTCTTCCTCGTGGTTCGTGCTTGACAGGAACACCGACGACAATCGATCGAAACTGATGACGCCATCCGGTTTCGGGTAGTCGATGACCGCGCATTCAGTTGCCTTTTTCATGTGTGCATGGTCGGGCGTCGGGCTGCGCCAGGTAAACGGTAATTTGCCGAAGAAAATATTCTGGTCGATGAACGTGAATGCGGCACCGAAAAATGTTCCGAATTTTTTCAGCGCCGGGCCGAAATTACGGACGCGGTGAAGCTCTTCGTAGATCCACGATGACCGGACCGCATCCTCGTATGCGGTCAGCTCGGTACCGCTTTCGCCGGCTTTCAGCGCATCCGCAACGGCCTCGGCCGCAAGCATGCCGGACTTGATCGCGGTGTGTGCGCCCTTGATCTTGACGCCATTCAGGAAACCGGCATCGCAGCCAACCAGCATGCCGCCCGGAAACGCCAGTTTCGGCAGCGACTGCAGCCCGCCCTTGTTAACGGCACGCGAACCGTAGGCGATGCGCTTGCCGCCCTCCAGGTACTGGCTGATTCTTGGATGATGCTTCCAACGCTGGAACTCGGCAAATGGATATAAGTGCGGATTTTCGTAGGACAGCGCAACGATAAAACCAAGGAAGACCTGGTTATTCGCGGCGTGATAGAGGAAACCACCACCCTCGGTCGAATTGTCGAGTGGCCAGCCCATCGTATGGACGACGAGTCCCTCCTCGTGTTTCGACGGATCGATCTCCCAGATTTCCTTGAGGCCAATGCCATAGTGCTGCGGGTCGACGCCCTCGCGCAGGTTGAAACGGGCCATCAGCTGCTCACCGAGATTGCCGCGGCACCCCTCGGCGAAAATCGTGAACTTGCCGAGCAATTCGTAGCCCGGCTGGTAGGCTGGCTTCTTCTCGCCCTCCTTGCCGATCCCCATGTCGCTGGTGACGACGCCACGCACCGACGCATCCTCACCGTAGACGACGTCCGCCGCGGCGAAGCCCGGAAACACGTTGACACCCATCGCCTCGGCCTGCTCGCCGAGCCACTGGCATAGCCGCCCGAGGCTGATGATGTAGTTGCCGTCGTTGTGCATGGGTCGCGGCACGAACGGTCCCGGCACGCGCAGCGACCTTTTCGCACCGGTGAGGTAATGGATGTCGTCGCGCTTGACCGCAGTTTTCACCGGGGCGCCTTGGTCGCGCCAGTCCGGAAACAGTTCGTCGAGCGCGTTCGATTCGAAGACGTTGCCGGAGAGAATATGAGCGCCGATCTCGGAACCCTTTTCAACGACAACCACCGACAAGTTTGCGTCCAGCTGCATGAGCCGGCATGCAGCTGCAAGACCCGCCGGTCCTCCGCCTACGATAACGACGTCGAATTCCATCGACTCGCGTTCGATCGATTCATTCATGGTGTGATGTTCTTTATTCAGGAAGCGCACTTATTCTAGCTCAGGTAAGCTTGGTGTGCTGTTCGCGTCGCAGATGGGAGCCGAGCCGATCTTGGGAATTCGTAAAGCGTGGGAGAAAAGTGTCGGGCGCGACGGCCATATTCGCGACCCGGCTCAACAGGCCCTGGTCGAGCGCTTCGAAACCCTTCAGCACGACCTCGTCCACGCACACGCCGGCGGCAGGCGGCTTCTCGATCGTCTGCTCGGCCGCCGGCCGCCAGCCGTGCCCGGCCTCTATATCTGGGGCGGGGTCGGCCGTGGCAAAACCTTCCTGATGGACCTGTTCTTTCAGACGCTCTCGTTGTCTGCGAAAAAACGCATTCACTTCCATCGCATGATGCACGACGTCCACAACAGGCTCGCGGCACTGGGCAATGTCGAGGACCCGCTGGACCGCGTCGCCGCAGCGATTGCAGAGGACGCCCGTGTGCTGTGTTTTGACGAGTTCTTCGTTAGCGACATCGGCGACGCCATGATCCTTGCGCGACTGCTCAAAGGCCTGTTCGACCGCCGGGTGACGCTCGTCGCCACATCCAACGTCGAGCCGGCCAACCTGTATCGGGATGGCCTGCAGCGCGAGCGCTTCCTGCCTGCGATCGACCTGCTGCAGCAGCACACTGCCGTGATCGAGCTCGACGGCGAAACCGACTACCGGCTGCGTCTCCTGCAGCATGCCGGAACCTACCTTTGCCCAGATGATGATGACGCCCGGCGCAAGCTGGACAGGTTGTTCGCGGAATCGGCAACGACCGGGATCGAGAAGCGGCGCAAGCTGCTCGTCAATGGCCGGCGAATTGCCGCACTTCGATCGGCCAAGGGCATAGCCTGGTTCGAATTCGACGAAATCTGCGACGGCCCGCGCAGCCAGTCCGACTATATCGAGCTGGCCCGCTGGTACCCGACCGTCATCGTTTCCGGCGTGCCGCGATTCGGCGAGGGCAGCGAAGACCGGGCGCGCCGCTTCATCGCCCTTGTCGATGAATTTTACGACCGCCGCGTCAAGCTGATTGTGTCCGCCGCGCGGCCTCCCGGCGAGCTCTACGCCGGTCAGCGCTTGCAGTTCGAGTTTGAGCGGACCGTGAGCCGGCTCATCGAGATGCAGTCCAGCGAGTACCTGCACCAGCCGCACCTCGCCTGAGTTGTTGATCGCGACAGTAACAGTCGTTACTGTTAGCGTTGTAGCGATACTGGCACTGTTTCCGAGCGACCGCCCATGAGCGACGAACTGATCCTCGACAAGTTCCTTCCCTACCGCCTTGCCCGGCTGTCCGCGACGGTAAGTTCGGCGGTTGCCCGCGAATACGCGAAGCAATTCCGGCTTTCGATTCCTGAGTGGCGCGTCATCGCGATTCTTGGCCGCAGTCCCGGGCTATCCGCCGTCGAGGTCGCCGAGCAGACATTCCTGGACAAGGTTGCGGTCAGCCGGGCCGTAACGAAACTGATCAAGGCCGGCCGCATCGACCGGCAGTTCGCGGACGCCGACAGGCGCCGCTCCATCCTGAACCTGTCCGACGAAGGCCGCCGGGTCCACGATGGTGTCGCGGCGCTGGCCCTCGACTTCGAGCGGCAATTGATCGAAGGGTTGGAACCGGAAGAGGTCGATCGATTCAACGCCGTCATGGACCGACTGTTCGACAAAGCCAGCAAGCTGTAACGCACAAACGAACAAAAAATAACGCGACGCATCGCGCGTACCCAACCGGATAGCGGCAGCGGTGATTCAATGCCTCGCTGTCAGCTGGAGCAAACACAGTGACACGACAAGAATTACGGCGTGGAAGTGATGCGAAGGTTCGCATACTCGATGCCATCATTGCTGCGCGCGTCAAAACTGATACCCTCGCCAGCAAAAACCAGGTCAGGGATTTTCTAGGCCAGTATTTTGCCGATGTACCGGTAGAAGATCTCGAGGGCCGCGATGAAGCGAAAATGGCGCGCATCGCGCTCGATCACCTCGAATTTGCCAGCAAACGACGCCGCGGGCGGGCGCTGTTACGGATTTTCAATCCTGTTGAAGAGGTGCACGGGTACCGGTCGAATTACACGATCATCGAGATGGTCAACGACGACATGCCGTTCCTCGTCGATTCCGTCACGGCGGCCATCAATCGACGTGAACTCAGCGTGCACATCACCGTCCACCCGGTCATACGGATCAAGCGCGACAGCAAAGGCAATATCGCGAAGATCCAGGAACGCGACGACAAGGAAGGCCGCGATGAGTCTTTCGTCCGCTTTGCCATCGACCGGGAAACCAGCCCGGACCTCCTGAAACTGCTCGAGCGCGAAATACTCAAGGTTCTCGCCGATGTCCGTGTTGCGGTGCGCGACTGGCGCAAGATGCGCAAGCAGATGAAAGTTGCGCGCGATTCGATGGAAAACGGCCCGCCGGGCGCAGACGAGCAACTTCGCGAAGAGTCGATGGAGTTACTCGACTGGATGATCGATAACCGCTTCACGTTTCTCGGTTATCGCCAGTACAAACTGTCGAGGCGTGGCGAACGTATCTTCCTTAATCAGGTCGAGGGCAGCGGCCTTGGATTGCTCGCGGTAGAGGACGGCAGCAACCAGTCGATCGAGCTGACCAAGGAGATGCGACGGATCACGCGGGCGAAAGACTGGCTGATTATCACCAAGGCAAATTCTCGCTCGACCGTGCATCGCCCCGCCTATCTCGACTACATCGGCGTCAAGATTTATGACTCATCGGGCAAGGCGGTCGGCGAACACCGGTTCATTGGCCTGTTCACGTCGGTGGCCTACAGTGAGAGCCCGCGTAACATCCCGCTGCTTCGCCACAAGGTCGAACGCGTGCTGGAGCGCAACCAGGTTGATCCGAGCGGCCACCGCGGCAAGGCGTTGTTGCACATTCTCGATACATTCCCGCGCGACGAGCTGCTCCAGAGCACCGTGTCCGACCTCGCACGCACGACTCTAGGCGTACTGAACCTGCAGGAACGGCAGCGCGTGCGATTCTTCCTGCGTCGCGACACGTTTCGGCGCTTTTTCTCTTGCCTGATTTACGTGCCGAGGGAGAAATATACGACGGCAGTGCGGCGCAGGATGGAAACCGTGCTGCGAGATGCGTTCGGCGGTATTTCAATCGACTCGAGCGTGCAGATATTCGATTCGCCGCTGGCGCGTGTGCATGTCATCGTGCGAACGGCACCCGGTGACCGACCGAAGGTGAGCATCCACGATATCGAAGCCGAAATCGCCGATGTTGTCGTCACCTGGACCGATCGAATTCGCGATGAACTCATTGATTCCTTCGGGCTCGACGAGGGCCACCGCCTGTTTCGGCTGTATGGCCAGGTATTCCCGGCGGGCTACCAGGAAGATACGCGACCGCGCGATGCCTGCAGCGACATCAGCCGCATCGACCGCATGCGCCAGAATGGCGAGGCACGCAGCGTCAATCTCTACAAGCCGGATGGCTCCGAAGCCGGCCACATACATTTC
>JBFIQH010000094.1:0-10948 GCA_041609735.1 Woeseiaceae bacterium
AATTACTGTCCGCGTCCCCGGAAGAATTGCAGAACCTGACGGTAACGCTTGCATCGAGCGAGACGTTTGCGCGTTACGGGCTCGACAGGCCGCATTACCTGCAAAACATCAATTTCGAAGTCATTCGCACCGGACGAGCGGGCGGCAATCATGTGCGAGTGCGATCGACATCGCCGATGACCGAGCCGTTCCTGACGTTCCTCGTTGAAGTCAGCTGGTCGCGCGGCCGACTCTTGCGCGAGTACACGGTTTTTCTCGATCCACCCACGTTCACACCGCCGTCCGTATCGCGGACGGCACCACAAGTCTCCGCTCCGCAGCGCAGTGCGCCGGCGGACAGCGGCCGCATCGAACGTGCACCGGAACCATCGCAGCCGGCGCCCGTCAGCCGTCGGCCGGACCCGAAACCGCAGCCCGTCGTCGACGACACCCCATACGACACGTCGGCTAGCGGCGACTATGTCGTGCGCCGTGGCGAGACCCTGTGGGGCATTGCGCGTGCAATGCGCCCCGACAGCCGCCTGACGATGAACCAGACGATGGTGGCGATTTACGAGGCGAACCCGCAAGCATTCGGCGGCAACATCAACCTGCTGCGAGAAGGCGCGCGCCTGCGCGTGCCGAGTGCCGACGAGATCTATCGTATCGATCGCGGCCAGGCGCTGTCCGAAGTGCGGCGACAAAATTCGAGCTGGGACGGCACCCCCTCGGTCTCGACCCGGCCGGCGCCCGAGCCCGTTGATACCGACCGCAGCCCGAGCCTGACGCTGGTACCGCCCGATGAGGAGCCGGTCGGCGTCGGCACCGGTACCGATGACAGTGAGCCTTACGGCGAGCCGATCAGTCGGGAGCAGGAAATTCTTGACCGGATTGCCGCGATCGAGGCGGCGGAAGTGCCCGTGCAGCGTTCGTTGATCGAAATTCGAAACAATGAACTTGCCACGCTGCGCCAGGAGCTCGCCGAGATTCGCGGCGAAGTCTACGAACCGGTCGATGACGTCGTTCCCGACGGTGACGACCCATTCGTCGCGGATGACGCAACTGCCGATGACGGCACTGCCATCGACGACATCAGGGTGGACGACGGTGTCGATGACACGCTTGCTGACGACACGGCCGACGATGCCGCGGACGCGGCGGATGCCGCACCGGCCAAACCTGTGACACCGACTACGCGTCGCAGCCAGCCAGAGCCGTCGCTGGTCGACAAGGCGCTGGGTTGGCTGACCAGCATCTGGGCAATCATCGGTGGTGCGCTACTGGTCGCGCTGGGTGTGCTGTTCTGGTTTATGCGTCGCGGCAGTGGCGACGACGAAGCGGAAGCGTGGGGACGACCGCTCGACGCGGACGAGGCCGACGTCGATCTGGGCCGTACCGAGTCGATGCGTGCGCCGACGCGTGAAGACGATTCTTTTGTCGTTGTCGAACAGGGCAGCAAAGGCGCGGGCGACACGGTCGAAGTGCCGCAAGTCGCAGACGATACTGCCGAAACGGGCAGCTTCGGCTCGCTCGAGGACACGTTCTCGAGCGATACGGCGATCAACCTCGATCAATCAGACCCGATCGCCGAAGCCGACTTCCACATGGCCTACGGTCTTTACGACCAGGCGGCGGACCTGATCAACGGCGCGCTGGACGTCGAGCCAGAGCGTCAGGATCTGCTGACGAAATTGTGTGAAATCTATTTCGTCTGGGGCAACCGTGATGCATTCGTCGATGCGGCCGAGCGCCTGCAGAAAGTCACGGGCGGCGACAGCCCCGAGTGGGACAAGACCGTCATCATGGGCCAGCAGATTGCCTCCGATCACGTGATGTTTGCCGGCGCCGGCGTCGCTGCGGCCACTCGCGAAGTCGATCTGTCATTCGAAGGCGGCGACGACGAGGACGGCGGCGCGCTCGATATGGACTTCGGCGAAGGCGCCGGTAGCGACGATGTTATCGACCTCGGTGCCGAAGACGATGACGGCGTCGATTTCCTGTTCGACGACGCGGCTGACGAAGAAGCCGATGCATCGCCGACGATGGAACAGCAGGCAGGCGACTTTAGCGACACCAGCGAAATGCCGACCATCGAGCAACCCTCGGTCGAGCCCACAGTCGAAATGCCATCGGCCGATCCAACGGTCGAGACGCCGACAATCGAGGAGCCCGGCCCCGGTATCGAGGGCACCGCAGAGCTGCCGGCGATCGTCGACGATGACGGCGCATCCTCCGGGCAGGCGTCGGAGGAGACGGCGGAAATCAATCTCGATGATCTCGGCCTGGACCTCGAAGGTCTTGACGATGAAGCCGAAACACAGTTCGGCGACGACGACGTCACCGAACTGGCGTCGCTGGACGACTTTGATGAGACCGATTCCGGCGACGCGCTGGCCGACACCGGGTCGATCACCGGCAAGAACCCGCAGGTGGATCCGAACGCGACGGGCGTCCAGGAGCGCATCGACCCGGACAACCTCGGTTTCGATGACCTTGGATTTGAAGACGGCGAAGAAACGCAAGAGATGCGTCTTGCCCCGGATGAGACCGGCCAGAACCCGATGCTGGATCCGATGGAGGCCACCGATACCAGGATCGACGAGAGCCTGCTCGACGCCACGGGCAAGACCCAGGTGCTGAGCGAGGACATGGCAGTCGACACGTTCGTGCCGGACAAAATCGGCGACGACGATGAGACCCTGCTGGCGCAAAGTATCGCGGACGACGAGGATTTTGATTTTGCGAAGACGGAAGCGCTGCCGCCGGATGCCTACGGCAGGGACATCGAATCGGAGGCGACCGGCGAGCTACCGGCGATTGGTGGTACCGACGTCGACCTGGACCTGGATGATCTGACCGCGGCACTGAAAGTCAGCGATTTCGAGGGCGACACGGTCGAACAGTTCCGCGACGATAAAACCGTCGAACAGCCGCGACCATCGATGTCTGATGACAATGCGGAGACGCAGGAAATGGCGCCGGGCGATTTGTCCGAGGGACTGCACGAGGCGCGCACGATGACCGAGGTCGGAACGAAGCTCGACCTTGCACGTGCCTACGTCGATATGGGCGACCCCGCCGGCGCACGCAGCATTCTCGAGGAAGTGCTCGACGAAGGCGACGAAGCGCAACGTCAGCAGGCAAAGCAGCTGCTCGATTCCCTGCCGTCCTGACGCGGCTGTACGTCACAGGCGCCTGCCGTGCGCATCGCAGTTGGCATCGAATACGACGGCACGGCCTATAACGGCTGGCAGCGGCAGCGGACGGGTCACGGGGTGCAGGCGCGCGTCGAGGAGGCGCTGTCGTCAGTTGCCGATGAAGATGTCGAG
Organism: Woeseiaceae bacterium; assembly: GCA_041609735.1. Classification (GTDB taxonomy): domain Bacteria; phylum Pseudomonadota; class Gammaproteobacteria; order Steroidobacterales; family Woeseiaceae; genus UBA1847. Next base: position 3,309 of record JBFIQH010000094.1, read on the forward strand.
GTCACTTGCGCCGGGCGTACTGATACCGGCGTGCATGCATCGGGGCAGGTCGCGCACTTCGATACGTCGGCAGATCGCAGCGACCGCAGCTGGCTGCTCGGCGCCAATACTTCGCTGCCCGATGATGTCAACCTGACCTGGGTGCAGCGCGTCGACGACGATTTTCACGCGCGCTTCTCGGCGACAACCCGCCGCTACCAGTACCGCATCCTGAATCGGCTCGTACGATCGGCGCTTCATCGGCATCGCGCCTGGTGGGTGCATCGGCCGCTCGACGAACGGCTGATGCACGAAGCAGCGCAACAGCTGGTCGGTGAACACGATTTCTCGGCGTTTCGAGCCGCAGGGTGCCAGGCGAAGTCTGCGTTGCGAGAGCTGACAGAGATCTCGGTCACTCGCAATGATGACTGGCTGACGCTCGACGTGACGGCGAATGCGTTCCTGCAGCACATGGTGCGTAACATTACCGGAACGCTCGTTGCCGTCGGTACAGGCGACGAAACTGCGCGTTGGGTTCACAACATCCTCGAGAGCCGTGATCGCAAGCTCGGCGGTATTGCGGCGCCGCCGCACGGACTGACACTGGTCGAAGTAGGATACCCGTCGGCGCTGGGTTTGCCGCGGCCCGCAAGCGATTCGTGAGTGGTAAAAACCGCGTGAAGCACCTACCATAGCCGCATGAGCTGGTTCGAAAAATTAATGCCGTCGCGTATCAGTACCGAGAAGCGCACGCGTTCGGTCCCGGAAGGCATCTGGGTCAAGTGCCAGCAGTGCGACGCTCAGTTGTACCGCAACGAGCTCGAGCGCAATCAGCTCGTCTGCCCGAAATGTTCGCACCACATGCGCATCCGCGCCCGCCAGCGCTTGAACTATTTTCTCGACAAGGACTCGCAGTCGGAGATCGGCGCCAACCTCGAGCCCGAGGATCCGCTCAAGTTTCGCGACAGCAAGCGCTATCGGGATCGTCTCGTGGCGGCGCAGAAACAGACTGGCGAAAAAGATGCGCTGGTCTCCGTGACCGGCACGCTCTTCGGCCGGCCAGTCGTTGTATGCGCGTTCGAATTCAAGTTCATGGGCGGGTCGATGGGGTCGGTCGTCGGCGAGCGCTTTTCCCGCGCTGCCCGGCATGCCGCTGAAAACAGCATGCCGCTGATCTCGTTCTCGGCCAGTGGCGGAGCACGCATGCAGGAGGCACTGTTCTCGCTGCTGCAGATGGCGAAAACCTCGGCCGCGCTCGCCTACCTCGGCCGCAAGGGCGTACCGTACGTGTCGGTGCTGACGGATCCGACGACCGGCGGGGTCTCCGCGAGCCTGGCGATGCTCGGAGACGTCAACATCGCGGAACCGAACGCGCTGATCGGCTTTGCCGGGCCGCGCGTCATCGAGCAGACGGTCGGCCAGAAGCTGCCCGAGGGGTTTCAGCGTAGCGAGTTCCTGCTCGACCATGGCGCGATCGACATGATCGTGGACCGGCGCGAAATGCGTGAACAGATCGCCGACCTGCTCGCCAAGTTCGAGCGTCGCCCCAGCCCACTGCCCGAATAGATATGACCCGGTCCGGGTTGGCGGACTGGCTGGCCCGCCTCGAAAAATTCTCACCTGAAGAAATCGTGCTCGGTCTCGAGCGCGTGCGCGAAGTGCTCGACAGGCTCGACATCACGTATCCACAGCACGTGTTTCATGTTGCCGGCACGAATGATAAAGGGTCCTCGGTGGCACTGGCTCAGGCGTTGCTGAAGCGTTCGGGCCAGCGCGTCGGCGCTTACACCTCGCCGCACATCCTGCATTACAACGAACGCATCAACGTTGATGGTCAGCCGGCCGCAGACGCGGACATCATCGCCGCGTTCGAACGCGTCGAAGCGGCGCGCGGCGACGTGCCGCTGACCTATTTCGAATACGGCACGATCGCGGCAATGCTCGTGTTCGAACAGGCGGGCGTCGACGCCGCGGTTCTCGAAATCGGCATGGGCGGGCGGCTTGACGCCGTCAACGCGATCGAACCCGACGCCGGATTGATAACGAGTATCGGTCTCGATCATTGTGAGTGGCTCGGCGACACGCTCGAGGATATCGCGCGCGAGAAAGCCGGCATTATGCGACCCGGCAAGCCCGTCGTCTTTGCAGCGGACGACGTACCGGCGTCGGTAATCGACCATGCGAACGCCATTGCCGCCGACCTGCGACTGGCCGGACGCGATTACCGCTGGACATCGACAGAGGACGGCTGGGAATGGCGGGGCCGGTCGACGACGCTTCGGGACCTGGTGCTTCCGGCGCTCAAGGCACCGATCCAGCTGCAAAATGCCGCCGGCGTGCTGGCACTCATTGAGGCGGCCGGATTTACCGACATTCTCGACCGGGACCGCGTTAATGCGACGCTCAGCTCGGTTTCGATACCGGGTCGCATGCAGTCGCTAACGACAGACCGGCATTGGCTGCTCGACGTCGCACATAACCCGGCTGCGGCGGCAGCGCTGGCGCGCGCACTGCAGGCGATGCCGCCACGCGGACGGACCATTGCGGTCGTCGGCATGCTTAGCGACAAGGATGTCGAAGGCCTCGTCACTGCGCTTGGCGACAGCGTCGACAAGTGGATTGCGGTAACGGCGAACAGCCCGCGCGCAATCCCGGTCCGCGAACTCGCGCGCCGCGTGGCAAACGGCGCCAACCGGGCATGCCTCGAAGCCGGTTCGATCGCCGAGGCGCTAAAGGAGGCTCGCCGGGTCACGACCGGCGATGACCGCGTCCTCATCACCGGCTCGTTTTACGTTGTCGGTCCCGCAATCGAGGCGCTTGGGCTATACTCGCCCCGCTGATGCCCCGGCCCGACGATTTCGGCGGGGCGCGTCACGCTGGGCAAACAACATGGACAGAGATTTGAAAGAACGCATTATCGGCGCGATCGTGCTGGTTGCGCTGGTCGTCCTCGTCGTGCCGGTGTTCCTCGACGGACCGCCGGAAAGCGGGGAAATGGTCAGCGAGCGCGTGCCGTTACCGGGCCAGAGCGATCAGAAAACCCAGACCGTCGTGCTCGAGCGCACGCGCGACGAACCGATGCCGTCACAACCGGATCCCGCGCCTGAGAAGGCCGGGGAAGAGATGCCGGCGGCCGTCGCCAAGCCGGAACCCGTGCCGTCGCCGGAGCAGCAGCCGGCACCGCAACGACCCGAGCCAGAGACATCAACGCCGATCGTGTCGGAACCGGCCGAATCTCCGCCGGCCGTCGCGGTTGCGGCGTCTTTGTCGGCAACCGGCATGTTCGCCGTGCAGCTGGGTAGCTTCTCGAACCAGCAGAACGCCGAGCGCCTTGCCGCTGACCTGCGTAAACAGGGGTTTGCCGCGTTTCTGAGCCAGCTGTCGACACCGGACGGCCAGCTGCACCGGGTTCGCGTGGGCCCGCAAAAAGACCGCGAGGCAGCCGAAGCGATGGCGGCACGACTCGCCAAGGCGGGACACAAGGGCAAGGTATTGCCGCACCCGTGACCGCCAGCGCGAAATTCGGGCGTGCGCGCGAGGCGCGTTCTGCTAGAATCTGCCACCAGTTCCCGCCCGAGTTCGACTGAAATCGCGCCTGAACAGTGAATCTCCACGCTTTTACACGCTCGATTTCCTGACCCGTCACTCATGCCGACAATCGACATCATCATTGCCGTTGCGATCCTGCTGTCGGTAATCGTCGGCTTCGTGCGCGGCTTCATCAAGGAAGCCATATCGATAGCGGCGCTACTGATTGCGATCTGGGCGGCGCTGTACTTCGGGCCCGCGGTCGGCAATGTTTCCGATTCTTGGCTCAGCTCCGAAGAACTGCAGATGTGGTTCGGTCGCATTCTCGTATTCTCGGTTATCCTCGTGCTCGGTGGATTGCTGGGTTGGGGGTTGTCGAAGCTGATCCGGCTGTCGGCGCTGTCTGGCGTCGACCGCCTGTTCGGCTCGCTGTTCGGTGCCGCGCGCGGCGTGCTCCTCGTAGCGGTCTTCGTCCTCGGCGGCCAGTTCGCCGGTTTCGATAACGACGGGTGGTGGATGAATTCCTCACTGATTCCTTACTTCCAGGTCGTTGCCGACTGGATGCGGGAAATGGCGCCGCACGGGCTCGACCTGATTACGCCGGACGCGCCGGCGGAGGGCCTGCCGGTCACCGTGCCTGGCGAACTATTGTCCCCTGACGGCGCAGCGGCGCCGTCAGACGGGTAGACTCGGGGTTTCTCCGAACGTGCTTCGGACTCGACAACAGGTGATTGACAGGTAATGTGCGGCGTCGTTGGAATAGTTTGCAAAGCACCGGTAAACCAGGCGCTCTACGATGCGCTGACCGTGATGCAGCATCGCGGCCAGGACGCGGCCGGCATCGTGACCTGGGACGACGACGACGGCCTGCACCAGCGCCGCAGTAACGGCCTCGTGCGTGACGTCTTTCGTCACCGTCACATGATGCGCCTGACCGGCAATGTCGGTATCGGTCATGTGCGTTACCCGACTGCCGGCGGTTCCAAGGCGTCCGAAGCACAGCCGTTCTACGTCAATTCTCCCTACGGCATCTGCCTCGCACACAACGGCAATCTGACCAATCACGACGAGCTGTCGGAACTGCTGATCCGCGAGGATCGCCGTCACCTCAGCACCGGGTCGGACTCCGAAGTCCTGTTAAACGTCTTTGCGCACGAGCTGCACCAGCGCGCGAACGGCCGGCCGACGCCGGAGCAGATTTTCGATGCCGTCGAGGCGGTGCACAGGCGATGTCGGGGCGGCTATGCCGTCGTGGCCATGGTGCTCGGCTTCGGTGTCGTCGCGTTTCGCGATCCGCACGGCATCCGGCCGCTGATACTCGGCAACCGCGAGACAGCCGCAGGCAACGAATACATGGTGGCGTCCGAGAGCGTTGCCCTCGACGTGCTGCAGTTCGAGCCGATGCGTGATGTGCGCCCGGGAGAGACGGTGATTATCGAGAACAACGGCACGCTGCACAGCCGTGAATTCGACGGCGCGACGCGCCACACGCCGTGCATCTTCGAATACGTTTATTTCGCGCGCCCGGACTCGATCCTCGACAACCTGTCCGTGTACAAAGCGCGGCTGCGCATGGGCGAGGAGCTGGCCGGCAAAATCGTGCGCGAATTCCCCGATCATGACATCGATGTCGTCATCCCGATTCCCGATACCAGTCGCACGTCCGCGCTGCAGGTGGCTTACCATCTCGGCGTCAAATACCGCGAGGGGTTCATCAAGAATCGTTACATCGGTCGCACGTTCATCATGCCGGGGCAGGAAGAGCGGGCCAAGTCTGTGCGGCGCAAGCTGAATGCGATCGAACTCGAGTTTCGCAACAAGAACGTGCTGCTCGTCGACGACTCGATCGTACGCGGTACGACGTCCCGCCAGATCATCAAGCTCGCGCGGGAAGCGGGCGCAAGAAAAGTGTATTTTGCCTCTGCCGCGCCGCCGGTACGCTGCCCCAACGTCTACGGCATCGACATGCCGGCAGCGTCGGAGCTGATCGCCAACGGCCGCAGCGTCGAGGAAATCGAAAAACTGATCGGCGCCGACCGCCTGATCTACCAGGACCTGCACGGACTGATTCGGTCCGTCCGGCACGGCAACTCCGACATCACCGAGTTTGATACGTCATGCTTCTCCGGCGAGTATGTGACCGGAGACGTCACCGATGAATACCTCGACGAACTGGAGAAACGCCGCAATGACGCCGCCAAGCAGGCACGTGAGGACAAGGCCCGTGGCGTTCGTTCCGTGGTCGGCATGTAACGACGCCGGCGCCGCTTGTCGCGTGCGTGGCGGCTGACGGCTCCGACCATGGTGCCGAGATTCATGATCATCGATGGCATTGCGGATTTCCGCACGCTGCTGACGCATCACCTGACAACGCGCTGGCCGAATGCGGAGATCGCAGAGTTTGATCCAATTTCGTCGGGCTATCTGCCGGCGGAGTTCTCCGGCGCCGGCAATGACGTCATACTCCTCGGTAACGAACTCGGCGATCGCGACGCAATCGACATCCTGAAACAGTTCATGAAGGCACGTGCGTTTCCGCCGGTTGCCTACTTCGGAGACAAGGACGAGGAGCTGCGCGCGCGCAAAGCGGGCGCGAAGTCATTCTTTCCTCGCGAGGCAATCCGCCACGATGCGCTGATCGTCCGGCTGTCCGACTTGCTGGCCGCGCGAAATCGCTCGGAGTCGACCGGTAAGTTGTTCGTCGGCGATACGATGGCCGGTATTCGGCCGGCCATTCGCGGCTATCGTCTCGTCAAGAAGCTCGGGGTCACCGAACATTCTGCGATCTACCTTGCGGAGCGGGAGTCGAACGGCGGCAAGGTCGTGCTCAAAGTTTTGCGCCACATTCCCGGTAATCCCGACAGCGTTGGGGCCTTCGATCGTTTCCTGCAGGAGTACGAGCTGATTGCCGAGCTGGACCATCCGAATATCGTGCGCATCCACGATCTCGGCGTCGGAGACGATCACGCCCATATCGTCATGGAATACCTCGAGGGTGGCGACCTGAAACAACGCATCGACCGCGGCATCCCGGAGCCGATCGCCGTCGAGTATTTACGGCAAATCGCGAGCGCTCTTGCGTCGATACACGAGGTCGGCATCCTGCATCGCGACCTGAAGCCGGGCAACATCATGCTACGTCGGGACAGCTCCATCGCGCTGATCGACTTCGGGCTGGCGAAACGCCTGAGGCTGGAAATGGCGATCACCGACAGCGGCGAAATCTTCGGTACACCTTATTACATGAGTCCGGAGCAGGGTCACGGCAACGGTGTCAGCGAACGCAGCGACATATATGGCCTCGGCGTGATCTTTTACGAAATGCTGACCGGGTCGAAGCCGTTCAAGGGCGACTCGGCCATGGGCATTATCTTCAAGCATGCGAAAGCGCCGATTCCGCTGTTGCCGCCACAGTATTCGGAGCACCAGGCGCTGTTGAACCTGCTGCTCGCCAAGGATCCGGACGATCGGCTGCAGTCGGCGGCGGAAATCGGGGAATGGCTGTAATCGTTCCCGGCGTCATCGACGAGTTCCTGGCCGCGCCTACGCCGGATTCGTGGGTCGTGGAGGCGGCCAGCCGGATTCCCGAACTATTACTTGACCACGCAAACTGCGAGCTGAAAGCCGCCTCGACGGCGCTGGGGTTCCTGTACCGCTACCCGGAACGCAGCAAGCTGGCACAACGCATGTCGCGGCTGGCGCGCGAGGAGTTGCGGCACTTCGAGCAGGTGCGGCGCATCATGCAGGACATGCAGGTGCCGTTCCGGCGCCTGACGGCTTCTCGCTATGCCGGCGAATTGCGCGGTGCGGTGCGCGATCATGAGCCGGCCCGCCTGACCGACCTGTTGCTCGTCGGCGCGCTGATCGAGGCGCGTTCCTGTGAACGCTTTGCGCGTCTGGCGCCGCAGCTGCCTGAACGGTTGGGTACATTCTACGGCGGCCTGCTGGCGTCAGAGGCACGGCACTTCGAGCACTACATCGCGTTCGCGCGTGACGAGGCTGACGATAAAGAAGTCGACGCACGCCTCGAGGAGCTGAAGACGCTGGAAGCGCGCCTCGTGACCGAGCCGGACACCCGGTTCCGCTTTCATTCGGGCCCGACGAAACGCGTGTAGGAGCGGCTTCAGCCGCGA
>JBFIQH010000095.1:0-10924 GCA_041609735.1 Woeseiaceae bacterium
AAACGTACCGCTGGTGAAGTTCGGAACCGTCGAATGAGGCACGTGCTTCTGCTGATCGTACTGCTGGCGGGTTCTGCGGGCGCTGACGAGCGTATTCACTCGTTTCACAGCGACATTGTCGTGCACCCGGACGGCTGGATCGAGGTGACGGAAACGATCGCGGTCGAGGTGGAGGGCGACCGAATTCGTCGCGGCATCTACCGCGACCTGTACACCGAGTACCGCGACAAGTTCGGCAACGACTACATCTGCGACATCGAGGCGCTGTCGGTGCTGCGCAACGATATGCCCGAGGATTTTCATGCTGTCGATATCGATCGTGGCATCAGGACTTATTTCGGTCACCGCGACCGGCTGCTCGCGCACGGCACGCACACCTACAGCTTTCGTTACCGCGCCAGCCGCATGCTCGGTTTTTTCGAAGACCATGACGAGCTGTACTGGAACGTTACCGGCTTCGATTGGGCATTTCCGATCGACAAGGCGACAGCCACCGTGCGCCTTGCCTTCAGCGTGTCCGGCAACGACATCGGTTTCGAGGCCTACACGGGCCCGTACGGCGGTACGGCGAAAAACTACGATGCGCGTATCGATGCGGACGGCGACGTGCACTTCGAGGCCCGCGATAGTCTGTCGGCCGTCAACGGGCTGACCGTCGTCGTGACCTGGCCCAAAGGCCTGGTCGACGAGCCGACCGGGCTGGATCGTTTCGGCTGGCTTATCGATGACAATCGCAACCTGCTCGTGGCGCTCGCCGGGTTCGTGCTGTTGTTGATCTATTACGTGCCGGTCTGGCGCAGCCACGGCCGCGACCCGGACGAGGGCGTCATCGTGCCGCGCTACGTGCCGCCCGAGGGTTTCTCGCCGGCGTCGCTGCGTTATATCCGCCAGATGTATTACGACGACAAGGTGCTGACGGCGGCGGTCGTCAACCTGGCCGTCAAGGGCTACCTGCGCATCAACAAGCAGGGCGACACGCATTCGCTGACGAAACTCGACCCCGGCCCGTCGGCGCCGGCGCTCGCGGCCGGCGAACGCGAACTCTACGAGGCGCTGTTCGGCGAGGGACGTGCGATCGGTCTGGCAGCGGAAAACCACACGGTGCTCGGCCGTGCGAAAGTCGCCCACCGGAGGTCACTGACTGCCGACTACAAGAACAAGTATTTCCAAACCAACGCCTATCTGAACCTGCCCGGCATCGTCATCGTCATCGGCACGACGCTGGCCGCGCTCAATATCGGCAAGGGGCCGACGCCGTTCGTCATCGGCGCGATCGTATTGATGTTCCTGACGATGGCGTTCTTCGCGATCATCATGAAGCGGCCGACATTGCGCGGCCGCAAGCTGCTCGACGAAATGCTGGGCTTCAAGGACTACCTCGAGGTTGCGGAGAAGGACGAACTGAACCTGCGCAACCCGCCGGAGAAAACGCCACAACTGTTCGAGGCTTACCTGCCGTACGCGCTCGCGCTCGGCGTCGACCAGGAATGGTCCGAAAAATTCGCCGCGGTGCTCGCCGCGATACGCGGCCCGGGCGGTGCCGGTTACCAGCCGGGCTGGTATAACGGCCGCTGGGATACGTCGTCGCTGAGTATGAGTACCAAAAGTTTCTCGAGTGGCCTGCAGTCAGCCATCTCGAGTTCGGTGTCGCCGCCAGGCTCGTCGTCCGGCAGCGGCGGCGGAGGCTTCTCCGGTGGCGGCGGTGGTGGCGGCGGCGGTGGCGGCTGGTAATTGCTGTGCCGAGTGCTGCTTGCCAGAGAGGCTGATATGAGCAAGCCGATATTAGTTTCGACGCTCGCGCTGTTGGCGATGGCCGGCGCTTGCGAACGAACGGAGATTCTCGGCATCGATGTCGTAGCCGACCGCATTTTTATCAACGGCGCAATCTACACGGTAAATGACGCGCAACCCTGGGCCCAAGCAGTCGCTGTCGCCGACCGCCGCATCGTCTACGTCGGTGACAACGAATCGGCCAAAGCGTTCGTTGGCGACGACACGGATGTCGTCGATCTAGACGGCCGGATGATGCTGCCCGGGTTTCACGATTCGCATATCCATCTGCTGATCGGCGTCATGGCCGACGAGGAATGCAGCCTGCTGCGTATCGAAACGGCGGTGGAAGTGGCCGCGCAACTCGAGTCCTGCACGCAGCTCGCCGGCATCGGCGACGACCGCTGGATTCTCGGCGGCGGCTGGGGTGAATGGCTGTGGGCCGAGGCAAATCCGCACAAGGGCATCCTCGACAGGCTGTTCCCGGATCGGCCCGTCTACCTCGTCTCGAGCTTCGGGCATGCAGCCTGGGTCAACAGCCGTGCGCTGGAGATCGCCGGCATCGACGACGACACGCCAAATCCGCCCGCCGGCATCATCGAACGCGACCCGGAGACCGGTGCGGCGAGCGGCACGCTGCGCGAAGCGGCGATGGGCCTGGTGGAGCGGCACGTCCCGCCGATGTCGCTCGAGCAGGAGATGGCGCGCGTGCGCGCCGGCATCGACCTGGCGCATTCGTACGGCATCACGGCCGTCATCGAGCCCGGCCTCGACGGGCGCCTGCTGCAGCCGATCCTCGAACTGGAGAAGAACGGCGAACTGGACTTGCGTGCACTCGCGTCCTTGTCGACATTGAACTGGCAGGCAGGCGTATTCGACAACCGAATCTATGACCTGCTCGCACAGCGCGACCAATGGCGCCGCCCGAATCTGGGTGTCGATTCGGTCAAGATCTACATGGACGGCGTTATCGAGTACGGCACGAGCCCGCTACTCGAGCCATACGACGATCCCGACTACGGGTCCGGGGAGTTTTTCTACACAGAGGAGCAGGTGAACGCGTATTTCACACGCTTCGATGCGATGGGCCTGCAGGTCCACGTTCACGCGATCGGCGACGCCGCGATTCGCCGTGCCCTCGACGGCTTCGACGCGATGCGTGCGGCGAACGGCATGTCGGACAATCGTCACCACATCGTGCACCTGCAGCTGATCCATGAAGACGATCGGCCGCGGTTTGCCGAGCTTAACGTAACGGCGACGTTCCAGGCGTTGTGGGCGTACCCGGACCCGGCCGCGCTCGAGCTGGATATCCCGATGCTGGGCCGCGATCGCACCTGGCAGATGTACCCGATAAAAAGCGTGCGTGATCTCGGCGGTCGCATCGCCGGCGGCAGCGACTACTTCGTGACCGACCTGAATCCGCTGCACGCGATCGAGGTCGCCGTGACGCGCCAGGATCCATACACCAACGACGGACCGGTGCTGAACGAAGCCGAGCGCGTGGATCTTGCGACGATGATCCGCGCCTATACGATCAATGGTGCGTACCTGCAAAAGCTCGAAGAGCAGCAGGGCAGTATCGAGCCCGGCAAGCGCGCCGACCTGGTCGTTCTCGATCGCAACCTGTTCGACATCCCGCCATCGAAAATCAACGAAGCGCGTGTAACTATGACGATCTTTGACGGTCGAACGGTATTCGACGCTGTGACCACGAACTAAAGCAATTACAGGAAGAGCTTTTGAACGAACCCGTTTACCAACTGCGCCCGCGCAACACCAGCCCGATTCCGAACGTTATTTTTACGATGCTTGTCCTGAACGGGCTCGCGTTTGCGGCACAGCAGTTCGACAACCGCTTCATGGTCATCAACTTTGCCTTGTGGCCGGCCGGACACCCCGAGTCACCGTTCGCGCTGTGGCAGCCGCTGACGTACGGCTTTCTGCACGGCGACATCATGCATATCGCGTTCAACATGTTCGCGCTTTGGATGTTTGGCCGCGAACTCGAGTTGCTGATGGGCTCGAAGCGCTTCCTGACCTATTACCTGACCTGCGTCATCGGCGCCGCGCTCATCCAGCTGATCGTCGCGGAGTTCCAGGGGCTGGTGTATCCGACGCTTGGCGCATCCGGCGGCGTCTTCGGCATACTGCTCGCGTTCGGCATGGCGTTCCCGAATCGCATGATCATGCTGATTTTTCCGCCGATTCCGATGCGGGCGAAGTATTTCGTGCTGATCTACGGTTTGCTCGAGCTATACCTCGGCGTCAGCAAGGTCGCGCCGGGCATTGCGCATTTTGCGCATCTCGGCGGCATGCTGTTCGGCTTTCTGCTGTTGCAGTACTGGTCTCGGGCGCGACGGCGCTGACTCCGCATGTTTGAAACCCTGACAGCACTCGTAATCGCCACTTCGATACTGGTTGCGATACCGGGACCCAACGTTGCGCTGATCGTTGCCAACAGCTTGCGCTACGGACTGGCGTCGGGCCTTGCGACTGTGCTCGGGACGACGCTCGGTATTGCTGCGCAGCTCGGCCTCGTCGCCGTCGGCATGATGGCGATTGTCGAGGCCGCGGCCAGCATGCTCTCTTACCTCAAGTGGGCGGGCGTGATTTACCTGGTGTACCTCGGTATCCGTACATGGCGTGAGCCGGCACGGGACCTCAGCCAGGTTACGCCTCGCCGCGCGATGTTCTGGCGAGGTGCATTTGTCGCCGCGATGAATCCGAAAACGCTGTTATTCAAAGCGGCGTTTCTGCCGCAATTCATCAGCGTCAATGCGGCAGCAACGGAAATCCTGCTGGTCGCGGCGGTCTATCTTGCCGTGCTGTTCGCCGGCGACAGCCTCTGGGCCGCATTCGCGTCCTCTGCCCGGGGTTTGCTCGCCCGATGTGCCGGCATGACGCGCCGCATCAGCGGCGGATTTCTCGTTGCCGCCGGCATCGGTCTGGCGTCGTCAAGATTGTAGGAAGACCTGCAGGCCCCATCGCGGCTGCAGCCGCTCCTGCGAGCCAAACTTTTTTGCCACACGCCGCCGCAACTCAGGCCGTCAGGCCGCCGTCGACCGGGATTGCGGTGCCGGTGATGTGGGTTGCCGCGTCGCCGGCGAGAAACAAGATCAGCGCCGCGACTTCCTCGGGCGTTGCGATACGGCCGTTCGGGCTTTCCTCGGCGGCCATTTCGAGAAAGTCTTCGACCTCGAGTTCTTCCTCGCGCGCGCTCTCGGCCAACATCGGCGTGTCGACCCAGCCGGGGCACACGGCATTGACGCGTACACCATCGGCCGCTAGATCGCGTGCCATTGCCTTCGTCAGCATTATCAGGCCGCCCTTGCTGACCGCATAAGCTACGGCGCGCTCTTCAGCCTGCAGGCCCGACGTCGATGCGACATTGACAATACTGCCGCGTGTCGCGACGAGGTGCGGCGCGGCGGCGCGGCTGAGGTAGAACGGGACGTCCAGGTTGACCGTCATCGTTTCGCGCCAGTCCTCGTCGCTTGTCTCGGTGGCGTCACCGCTCAACAGTATTCCGGCCGAGTTGACAAGACAGTCCAGACCCCCGAATTCGTCGAGCGTATCGTTGACCAGCTCGTCACAGTCGTCCGATCCCTGGAGTTCGCCCGCCCAGGTCGCGATGCTGTCGGAGATCTCTGCAACCTCGGCAAGCCGGTCTTCGTCGCGGCCGGCCGCCATGACGTCCCAGCCGGCTTCGGCAAACGCGATCGCGATGGCAGCGCCGATGCCGGAGCTGCCGCCGGTGACGAGAACCACACTCATGATCATTTCCCCGGACCGCCCGAACGTGCTATCCAGTGTATCCCATGACCGACGTCAAGGCTGCAATCGATCTGAATGCGGATCTCGGTGAAGGCGGCGCGTTCGACGCCGGGCTGCTCGGTGTCGTGTCGAGCTGCAATGTCGCCTGCGGCGGACATGCCGGCGATGCGGACAGCATGGCCCGAACCGTGCAGCTCGCAATTGCCAACGGCGTTGCCGTTGGCGCGCATCCGTCATATCCGGATCGTGAAAACTTTGGTCGCAGTTCGATGACGATGCGCGGCGACGAGCTTTACGAGTCGCTGACGCTACAGGTCGAGTCGCTGCTCGATATAGCCGGCGAACTCGGCGCCCGGCTCCGGCACCTGAAGCCCCACGGTGCGCTGTACAACGACGCCGCCGGCGATGCCGAGCTTGCCGACATCGTTGCGCGCGTCGCGTCGGAGCTGCCTGGCGACGTGTGCCTGGTGGGCCCGCCCGGCAGCGAGCTCGAGTGTGCCGCGGCCGGCAACGACCTCGAGTTCGTCGCCGAAGCCTTCGTCGATCGCGCGTATCTGTCGGACGGCCGGCTCAAGCCGCGCGGCCAGCAAGGAGCCGTCTACGCCGATGTCGCGCGCATGGTCGCGCAGGCACTGTCGCTCGCAATCGGCAATAAGGTCGTGGCTGACGACGGCACGATCATCTCGGTACGTGCCGAAACGCTCTGCGTTCACGGCGACACGGCGGGCGCCGCAGATGCCGCGCGTGCGATCCGACAGGCTTTGGAACAAAACGGCATCGTCATCCGCTGTGCAGGAAGTCAGCCGTGACAACGGTGGTGCCGAAGATAGTTGCCGATGACCTGGTCGAATTCGAAGTCGATAGCGTGCAGGTTGCGCAACACGTCGCCCGTGTTTTGCGTGAGTCCGGCGCGTGGCGCGAGGTTGTCGGCGGTATTGATAGCGTCGTCGTGCAGTTCGATGCGGTGCGCATGGAGGCGCGCGCTGCGCTCGCGGCGCTGAATGCACAACTTTCCAGAGTGCCGCCAATGAAGTCCGTCGATGCGGACGTCGTCGAAATCCCTGTGATTTATGGCGGCGAGGACGGGCCCGATCTCGACGGCATCTGTGAGCTGCTGGAGATGACGAGTGACGATTTCGTTGCGCTACATTGCCGCGACGCGTGCCCGGTCGAGATGTTGGGCTTTACGCCAGGTTTTGCCTACATCGGCGGACTCGATGACCGGCTCGACGTGCCGCGCCGGCCTCACCCGCGTCAGCATGTGCCGGCAGGCTCGATCGGCATAGCCGGCGGCCGCACCGGCATCTATGCATTGCCGGGCCCGGGCGGCTGGCCGCTGATCGGCCGCACGCCGGAGCCACTGTTCGATGCAGCGGCTGACGAACCATTCCGGCTGCACCCCGGCGTGCGCGTGCGATTCCGGCCGATGCGCGAGCGCGCCCGGTGAGCGTGCGCGTCATCCGGCCCGGTCTGCAAACGACCGTGCAGGCGGCGCCGCGCACCGGCTATCGGCATCTCGGCGTGCCGTCGTCGGGTGCCGCCGATCCGCTGTCACTGGCACTTGCCAACCGGCTGGTCGGCAACGACTTGCTCGCGCCGGGACTGGAAGTAAGCCTGACGGGACCGCACTTACGTTTCGAGCAGCCGGCATGGTTTGCAATAGCGGGCGCGATGGCCGAGGTTTTTCTCAATGACCGGCCCACGGACTACCATCGCACGACAGGCGCGCGCAAAGGCGATGTCCTGCGCGTCGGCAGTCTCACGAGCGGCAGTCGAGCGTATATCGCGTTTGCGGGCGGCATTATCGGCCAGCAGTTGTTCGGCTCAGCATCGACTTACCTGCCGGCGAGATTCGGTGGCTTCGAGGGCAGGGCGCTTCGCAGCGAGGACGTGCTCGAATTAGGGAAATCCGACGCCGTCGACGAGCAGGGCTCGACACCCGACCGGTTCCTTACGCCGATGGGGCAACGCTGGGCGCTCAGAACCTGTCGCTGGAGCGGCGCCGGGTCGCTGCCGTCGTCGCAGCAGGAGCGGCTGTTCGGGAACCGGTGGACGGTCGGACGTCGGGCAGACCGCATGGGGCTCGAGCTCGAAGGGACGGCACTCGAGACGCAAACGAACGGCCGCTTGCCCAGCGCTGCAGTTTTTCCCGGTACGATCCAGTGCCCGGAGCACGGCACACCGTTCCTGCTGTCTGTCGACGCACAGACGACCGGCGGCTATGCGAGAGTCGCGCAGGTCGCGCGCGTCGACCGGCATCTGCTTGGCCAGCTCCGCCCCGGCGACCAGGTGTCGTTTCTGCCACGAACGCCGGACGAGGCGACGGTCGAACTGCGTGCCAAACACGATGTCTGGCGCGAGTGGTTGCCCGACATCGAACAGGTAATCTAGGCTTTCAGCTGATTGCCGATCGGCAGCCGCCGGATGCGCTTGCCGGTCGCATTGAAGATCGCATTGGTCAGCGCCGGCGCCGCGCTCGGTATCCCCATCTCGCCGACGCCGGTCGGTACCTCGCCGTACGGCAGGATGTGCGCCTCGAAGCGGCTGGGGAACGCCGCGATCCGCGCCAGCGGGTAGTCGTGAAAATTGCTCTGCTGGATCTGCCCGTCCTTGACCGTGATCTCGAGGCCCAGCGCCGTGCTGATGCCGTCGATGGTGCCACCCTGCAGCTGTGCTTCGACCGCGTTGGGGTGCACGGCGTAGCCGCAATCAATCGCGGCGACGATGCGGTCGATCGACAGTGCGCCGTCCCTGCTGACCGTTACTTCGATCGCGTGCGCGGCGTAACCACCGAACGTAAAGTGTGCCGCGACGCCGACGCCAGATCCCTGCGGCCGTTTGCGGCCGTAATCGATGCGCTCGGCAACGAACTTCGTCAGGCGCGTCAGCCGTCCTGGATTGAACGTCGGGCCGCCGTGATTCGAATAATCGAGCTCGCGCTCCTCGCCGAACAGATCGATGCGCAGCTGCACCGGGTCCTGCCCCGTTTCATGCGCGATCTCGTCGATGAAACTCTGGATCACGAAGGCATTGACTGTGTGTGCCGGCGCGCGCCACGAACCTCGCGGCACCCCGATCGGGTTGTGAAAATATTCCAGCCGATGGTTCTCGACGATGCGGCGCGGAAAATCGTCGGCATAGAGCTCGGCTTCCCACAGCTTGTCGTCCGCCATGTTCGGGCGGCGATAATACTTGCTCGCACTCGCGAGCCGCTGTGTCCAGGCGACGACCTTGCCGTCGGCATCGATGCCGGCGCGCAGTTCGTGCGTGCCGGCCGGCCGGTAAAAGTCGTTTTTGACGTCGTCCTCTCGCGTCCACGTGAGCTGGATCGGCCAGCCGGTGTGTTTCGAGATCAGCGCGGCTTCAGCGACGTAGTCGTTCGTCAGCCGGCGGCCGAAGCCACCGCCGACGCGCGTGAACTCGACATCGATCCGGTCGCGCTCGAGCCCGGTTGCCCAGGCAGCCGAGCGTGATGCGCCGCTCGGCATCTGCGTCGGCGCGATGATGTGGCAGTGGTCATCCGTGACGTGCGCGTAGCAGTTTTGCGGTTCGAGCGGCGCGTGGTTGACGAACGGCACCTCGTAGCGGCGCGTGACTTTCGTTGCCGCCGCTTCGAACGCGCTGTCGAATTCGCCGTCGTCGACGACGACCTGGCCGCGGCCGTCGAGCATCCCGGCGTTCTGCGCCCAGAATTTTTCCGAGCTGTCGCTCGCGTTCGGCCCCTTGTCCCATTCGATCTTCAACGCGTTGCGGCCCTTGATGGCCGCCCACGTCGATGTCGCGACGACGGCAACGCCGCTCGCGAGGATGTCGTAGGGTTCGCCGGGTGCAGGACCCTTGATCTCGAAAACATCGAGCACGCCGTTGACCTTGCGCGCCTCGGTATCATCGAAGGACACGGGCGTGCCGTTCAGGTAAGGGCTGCGCGCAATCACCGCGAAGCGCATGTCGGGCTGGCGCGTGTCGATGCCGTATTTCGTTTTGCCGGTGACGATGTCGCGGGCGTCGATCGTCTTCTGGCGCTTGCCGACGATGCGGTAGTCGGCCATGTCCTTCAGCGGCGGGCTCATTTCCTGCACCGGCTGCCTCGCGGCGTCGGCCAGCAGGTCCGCGTACGGTATGCGTTCCCCGAGTGACGGGCACACGACGAACCCGGGCTCTGTCGTGCACTTCTCTGTTGGCACGCCCCAGCGATCCGCGGCGGCCTGGATCAGTTGTGCCCGCGCCCGGGCACCGACCTCGCGCATGTATTGCCAGTTGCTCGTCAGCCCGGTGCTGCCGCCGACGCCCTGGCCGCCGTATTTCCAGGTATAGCCATCCGCCGTCTTGACGATGCCGAGCGGCATCGGCGCGATGCTGACGCGCGCCCAGTCGACGTCGAGCTCCTCGGCGACGAGCATAGGAAGTGCAGTGCGCACGCCCTGACCAATCTCGGGCTGGTTGCTGCCGATGACGACGTTGCCGTCGGGACGGATTTCAATGAAATAGCCGAGCCGCCGCTCGTCGCTGTGACCAGGCTCCGCGGGCGCTTCATTCGACATGCCGAGGACCAGGGCGCCGGCTGCGCCGGCGCCGACGATGATGAACTGGCGGCGGTTGAGACGCTGTTCGATATCGGATTTTTCAGCTGACATCGCCGCCTCCTGGTTTGCCGGCCTGCATTTTTGCTGCCGCACGATGGATGGCCTTGCGAATACGAACGTAGGTGCCGCAGCGGCAGATGTTGGTCATGTTCGCGTCGATGTCGGCGTCAGTCGGGTTAGGGATGCGTTCGAGCAGGTCGACCGTCGCCATGATCTGCCCGGCCTGGCAGTACCCGCATTGCGGCACGTCGAACTCCAGCCAGGCTTCCTGCACCGGGTGCAGCGTGTCGTCGCCGGGCGCGAGCCCCTCGATGGTCTTTATCGAGCGTCCCGACACCGACGCCACCGGCGTGATGCAGGAGCGCTGCGCGCGGCCGTCGACGTGGACGGTACAGGCACCGCACTGGCCGATGCCGCAGCCGAATTTGGTGCCGGTCAGGTTGGCGTGGTCACGCAGCACCCACAGCAGCGGCGTGTCGTCATCGCCGTCGAATTGCACGCGTTTGGCGTTTACCTGGAACGAAATCATGCGCGGCAGTCCTCCCGGGGCCGACAATGACAATAGGTCTTCACGAACTTTAGCAAAAGCTGGTGCACTGGACCGACAGGGGGCCGATGGATTCGATAAAGCGTTGCCGCCGCGCGACCAACCGGTGGCGCCAGCCGTGTGGCGTCAGCAGCGCTCAGTGATCCCGGTCGACGGCCGCCTCGGTGGAGGCGTAGCTAGGGTCCTCGAAATCATCGATATAGATACTGCCGGGAGTGTAGAGCGCATGATTGTGCAGATCGGATCG
>JBFIQH010000096.1:0-10875 GCA_041609735.1 Woeseiaceae bacterium
AGCATCGCCCTTACAAGGCGAGGGTCGGCGGTTCGATCCCGTCAGCACCCACCAGTTTGGAGTGGTAGTTCAGTTGGTTAGAATACCGGCCTGTCACGCCGGGGGTCGCGGGTTCGAGTCCCGTCCACTCCGCCAAAAAAAAGAACCCGGGGCTTAACGGCCCCGGGTTTTTTTCTGAGCCGAGCAGCTCACTCGAGGCCGCACAATGCTGAAAACTCGTGTCGAATCCGATGTACGAAGAAAACAAAGGATCCGACTCCAACTTCCGCGACCCCGTAATTACCCGTAGGAGCGGCTTCAGCCGCGATGCTCGCCAAGCCCGAACGAAATCGGGCCTGAAGGCCCGCCAATAAACGACGGGGTCCAAAAGCCCAGCCAGAAACTCGAAGCTTCCGCCGAGGTACCCAGTGAAAGACAAACTCAAAATCACCGCCTACGAATGCGTAGAAGCGCCAATGAAACTCTCGACGGCGCAGCGGCAACGCGACTGGATCGAAGCCCTTCCCGAACGCTTCGCCTACCGCTGCCTGCCGCTCGTCATGGCCAACCAGGTCGGCTGGGAAATCCTGAACCCGGTGTCGTTCACGGCTCGCTGGAACGGCAAGGCCGGCCTCGACGCAATCAAGATTCGCTTCAACGGCGACGCGTCCCCATTAATCGGCTCGCACTTCGGCAACGGCATCCTGACATTCTCACTCGGCTACCTGTTTCGCACGACGAAGTCGCACAACCTGTACGCCAAGGGCCCGGCGAATCGTCCGAAGGACGCTATCGCGCCGCTCGAGGGCATCATCGAAACGGACTGGGCGCCGTTTACGTTCACGATGAACTGGCAATTCACGAGGAAACGCCACACGGTGACGTTCGATGCCGATGAGCCGATCGCCTGCGTGCTGCCGTATCCACGGCACTACGTCGCGAAATTCGAACCGGAGATTCGCAACATCAACGAAGATCCGAAGCTCTACAAGCAGTTCGTCGACTGGCGCAATGAACGCCTGGCATTCAACGAGGAACTGAAGGTGGAAGGCTCGGAGGCCGCAAGGAAGGGCTGGCAGCGCACCTACATGAAAGGGCAGGATCAGGGCGGGCAGACCTTCGCCGGGCACCAGACCAAAATCCAGATGCGGGACTTCACGCGTCGCTAGCCGCGGGCTCAGCGGCGATCAGGCCCTGACGGAGCGGCTTCAGCCGTGATCGGCCCTGCAGGAGCGGCTTCAGCCGCGATCGGGCCTGCGCGCCCCCGACAGGCAATTACCGGCGAAATTCTGGTACCCGCCCGCCCTGTCGGCTAGAATCCCCGCCCTTTCCGGCAATCGACGGTTCCGCCCCATGCTGCAAAACATGCGCGAAAAATTCACCGGCACGTTTGCGATCATCCTGCTCGCGCTGATCGGCCTGTCCTTCGTGTTCTTCGGCCTGAACTACAGTTTCATCGGCACGAGCTACGCGGCGCGGGTCGATGGTGAAGAAATCAACGCCGGCTACTTCGAACAGAGCTACCGCGACGCGATGCAGCGCAACCCGCAGCTGGCGTCGCTGACCGGCGAACTGCGCGTGCAGGTGCGGCGCAACCTGCTGGACCAGCTGGTCGCCGAACAGCTGATCGAGAACTTCCTCAATGAACAGGGCTACCGCATCAGCGACGAGCAAGTCATGGACTTCATCCGGCAGGCGCCGGAATTCCAGGTCGACGGCCGCTTCGACATGCAAACTTATCGCACATTTCTGGCCGAACGCGGCATGGATCCGGTGCGTTTCGAGGCGCTGCAACGCAATGCCCTGCGGCAGCAGCAGCTGCAGCTCGCGATCGGCGCCACCGCGCTGGTGACGCCGGCCGAGTACCGCCGCTATCTCAATCTCATCGCCGAGCAGCGCGTCGTTACCGTCGCGACAATCAACCCGGCCGACGTGCAGGATGGCATCGAAATCACTGACGAGATGGTCGTCGCGTACTACGACAACAACCCGGGCCTGTACCAGTTGCCCGAAGCCGTCGACGTCGAGTACATCCAGGTCAGTCGTGAGGACGTCGCGGAGAACATCGAGATTCCGGAGCAGGACCTGGTTGCCTATTACGAGGACAATCGCAGCCGCTACCTCCAGGACGAGCAGCGTCGCGCCCGTCATATTCTCGTGCTGTTCAACGACGACGAAGACGCGGCCGAAGCCAAAGCCAACGACGTGCTCGCACGGCTCGAGGCCGGCGAATCGTTCGAGGACCTTGCGGCCGAGCTGTCGGAAGATACGCTGACGGCGACGGCCGGCGGCGACTTTGGTGCGCTGACCCGTTCACAGTATCCCGAAGAACTCGCCAGCGTCGTGTTTTCGATGGACGAGGGCGACGTCGAAGGCCCGGTCAAGAGCGAGTTCGGCTTCCACGTGCTGCGGCTCGACGACATTCTGGCGCGCGGTCCGCTGCCGCTGGACCAGGTCCGCGGTGAGCTGCTGTCGGAATTGCGCCAGCGTGAGGCCGAGGATCGATTCCGCGACCTGGAGCGCGCGCTCTCCGACGCGCTGTTTGACAACGACAACATGCAGGCGATCGCCGAGGCGACCGGCCTCGACGTGCAGACCGCCACCGGCATCACGCGCGACGGCGGCGCCCCGTTCGGCAACAACCAGGCCGCAATCGACGCCATTTTCGACGAGCTGGTGCTGACCGGCGGCAATATTTCGGAAGTGACCGAGCTCGACGCCGACAGCGCGGCGATCTTCAAGGTCGTGGACTATCGGCCGGCCGCGCGCCAGCGGCTCGACGAGGTTCGCGAACAGATCGAGATTGCGCTGCGCGCGCAGCAGGCCGATACCATTCTCGCGAATCGTGCCGAACAGATGCTCGAGGCGATTGCAAACGGCGAAGCATTCGGCCTCGCTGCCGAGGCGGCTGGCCTCGAGGTTGCGGAGCCACAGCTGCTGACGCGCACCGACGAGAGCATCGACCAGTCGCTGGTGTTCGAAGTATTTGCCGCTGCGAAGCCGACAAGCGAGAGCCCGGTCACCGGGCGCGTGCGCCTGCTGGACGGCAGCTACGCCGTCTATAGTCTCGACGCCGTCGTGCCCGGGCGCCCGGAATCGATCCCGTTGGCCGAACGCGACCAGGGAAAGCTGATGATGGCGCAGCGGTCCGGCATCGGCGACTACCAGGCGTTCGTGCGTGCCCTGTACGACGACGCCGATATCGTCATCAACGATGACGTTGTGGCTGCCGACGACCTATTCCAGTAAGCTGCCCGGCAACAATAATGCGAAAAACGCGGCGCGCGGGGGCGGCCGCAGCCGGGGAGAGCCATGCGTAAATTGCCATTGCACTGGCAGATTCTGATCGCGATCGGCCTGGCCGTGGTCTGCGGCTACGCCGTCAATCAGTTCACGACCGAGACCTTCACGCCGAACCTGTTCGGCGTCGAATTCATTACGATGTTTCAGTACATCGGCACGTTGTTCCTGAACGCGCTGAAAATGATCATCGTGCCGCTGATAACGTCGTCGATCATTATCGGCGTCGCCGGCATCGGCAGCGGCGGCAATCTCGGTGCGCTCGGCGGCAAAACCCTGTTGTTCTACGCGTCGACGACGCTGGCCGCGATCCTCGTTGGGCTGCTGGTCATCAATGCCGTTGGCCCCGGGTATGTCGACGGCGAACCGGCGAAAGACCTGCTGGCGCTGGACGCTCCTGTCGAGGATATCGCCGCCCGGGTCGAGGGCAAGGGCGCCGGCGACGTCGCCGAGATCTTCCTGCGCATGGTGCCCGAGAACATCGTGCTCGCGGCGGCCGAGGGGCAGATGCTGGGCCTCATCTTTTTTGCGATCCTGTTCGGCTATTTTATGACGCACCTCGGCCATGAGTACGCCGACCCGCTGTTCAAGTTCTGGAACGGCGTCTTCCACGTCATGATGCGCATGACCGAGTGGATCATGCTGTTCGCGCCGATCGGCGTGTTCGGCCTCGTCGCGAAAGTGGTGGCCGAGACCGGCTTCGACGCGGCCGGTCCGCTGGCGCTGTTTGCGATCTGCGTCATCATCGCGCTGCTGCTGCACGCATTCGTTACGATGATGCTGTTGCTGCGCTATGTCGCGCGCGTACATCCGTTCAAGGTGCTGAAGGGCGTATCGCCCGCACTGCTGACGGCGTTCTCGACGGCGTCGTCATCGGCAACGCTGCCGGTGACCATGGAGTCGATCGAGGAAAACGTCGGCGTCTCGAACAAGGTGTCGAGCTTCGTGCTGCCGCTCGGTGCGACCGTCAACATGAATGGTACGGCACTGTACGAATGCGCCGCGGCGATGTTTCTTGCGCAGGCCTATGGCCTGGACCTGACGTTCGGCGTGCAGTTCTCGATCGTTGCGATCGCGTTGATGACGTCGATCGGCGTCGCCGGCGTGCCGTCGGCATCGCTCGTGGCGATCGCGATCATCCTCGCGGCGGTCGGCTTGCCGGTCGAGGCGATCGGCGTGCTCATGGTGTTCGACCGGGTGCTCGACATGGCGCGCACCAGCATCAACATCTGGGGCGACGCCGTGGCCGCGACGATCGTTGCCCGCCTGGGCGGCGAGGAAACCAAGGTGGCCCTCCCGTAGGAGGGCCTTCAGGCCGGATAGGGCTCGCGGCAATTGTAGGAGGGCCTGCAAACCGAATCGCGATCGCGGCTAAAGCCGCTCCTACTGACGCCGCTGCTGCACAGGCCTGACCCAGCACCGCGGCGAATCGTACACCCACGATGCCAATCGGACGCCTACAATGCACTCGTGCTGATCTGTCACGTCAACCTGGCGAAAGATTACCGCGGCGGTGAGCGCCAGACAGAGCTGCTGGTGCGTGAGCTCGCCGCGCGCGGCTGGCAGCAGCGCCTCATTGTGCGCCGAGGTCAGCCGCTTGCCGAGCGCTGTGCCGACGTTACGAACCTCGACATCACCCCGACATCGTCGAACCTGGTTGCGGCCGGTCGCGCCACGAAGGGCGCGTCGCTCGTCCACGCCCACGAAGCGCGCGGCGTTTACGCTGGCTGGTTCGCGACAAAGGCCTACGGTATCCCGTCGATGCTAACGCGGCGCGTCACGCGTACGCAGAAGTCGTCGTGGCTGCGCGATCGAGCGTATCGGGCCGCGAGCGCTATTGTCGGCGTATCGCAAGCGGTTGCCGAACACGTCGCCGCCGGTTACCCCGACATCGAGCCGGACGTCGTTGCCGATGCGCACGGCAATCTGCCGGTCGATGCCGCGGTGTCATCGGCGATTCGCAAGCGCTACGCGGGGAAAGTGCTGATCGGGCACATCGGCAGCTACGACCACAGCGCCAAGGGACAGCTGACGATCATCGATGCGGCGTCGCGCGCGGCAACGGAGCGCCCGGACTGGCATTTTCTGCTGCTCGGCGCCGGCAAGGACGAGACGCTGTTCCGTGAGCGCATCGGCAGCCTCGGCAACATCGAGCTGGTTGGCTTTGTCGACAATGTCGGCGATTACCTGGCCGCGTTCGACGTCTTTGTCTTCCCGTCGCTGCATGAGGCGCTGGGCTCGTCGGTGCTCGATGCGATGCAATTCGGGCTACCCGTCGTAGCCACGCGCGTCGGCGGCATCCCCGAATTCGTCGAAGACGGCGTCAACGGCTTCCTCGTCGCGAGCGAAGCGCCGGACGAGCTGATGGCGGGCATCGACCGCATCGTCGGCAACGCGGAACTCGCAGCGTCGATACACCTGGCCAATCGCGCCAAAGTGGGCGACTACGATGCGGCGCATATGGCCGATGAATACGAACGGATCTATCACCGGATCCTGCAGCGCTGCGATCCGTAGGAGCGGCTTCAGCCGCGATCGGGATTGGTCCGGATCGGGCCTGAAGGCCCTCCTACGTGTTGCGATCCGATCCCAAGACGCTGCTGGATTTCAGTTAAACTTATCCCGCTGCGACAACAACAAGGGGAAACCGCATGGGCTTCATGGCCGGAAAGAAGGCGCTGATCGTCGGCGTCGCCAGCGACCGCTCGATTGCAACCGGGATTGCCGAGGCGTTTGCGCGCGAAGGCGCGGAACTGGCCTTCACCTACCAGAATGACAAGCTCAAGGGGCGCGTCACGAAGCTCGCGGAGCGGCTCGGGCAGAACGCTGAGCTCTGCTTTCCATGCGACGTCAGCAGCGACGACGAAATTCATGCGGTCTTTACTAATCTGCAAAAGCACTGGGACGGTCTCGACATCCTCGTGCACTCCGTTGGCTTCGCGCCGCGCGACCAGCTCGAAGGCGGGTTCACCGAAGCGATCTCGCGCGAGGGCTTTGCTATCGCGCACGACATCTCGAGCTACAGCCTCGCGGCTTTGACGAAGGCGGCACTGCCGATGATGGAGGGCCGCGACGCGGCCGTTCTGGCGCTGACCTACAACGCAGCCGTCAAGGTCGTGCCGAACTACAACGTCATGGGGCTGGCGAAAGCCAGCCTCGAATCCTGCGTACGCTTCCTCGCCGCCGACCTCGGCCCGAAGGGCATTCGCGTCAACGCGATTTCGGCGGGACCCGTCAAGACGCTCGCTGCCGCCGGTATCGGCGGCTTCAGAAAGATGCTGAACTACGCAGAAAAAGCAGCGCCGCTAAGACGCACTGTGACCATCGAGGAAATAGGCAACACGGCAGCTTTCCTCTGCTCGGATCTGGCAAGCGGCATTACCGGCGAAACGACCTTCGTAGACGCGGGTTCAAACATCATGGCGATGGTGTTCGACGAGGAAGACTAGGGTTGGCTTGAAGCGCGTCACCGTCGTGGCGCGCGGCTGTGCACCTGTTTCGCTCCATGGCTCGCTCGACGTGCCTCAGCGGCGCGTCGAGCTGCGCTTTACTTGCGCGAAACAGGTGCACAGCCGCACACCACGTCAGCCACAGTGCTGTTACGAACTCTGCCGCGTTACGTCGACGTACATGGTGAGTCTTTGTCCCGGACGCAGGATCTTGTTGGTATCGATGCCGTTCCAGCGCGCGATCTGGTTGACCGTGACGCGGAATTTCTGCGCGATCAGGTATAAGGAATCACCGCGTCTTACCGTGTAGTTGAGCTTGCGCGTCGTGCTGCCGTGCGCCGACGTCGGTGACGTGCGCGGCGCCTCGGCGACGTCCGCATTGCTCCAGACGACCAGCTTTTTGCCGACCGACAGCGTGTCGCCCGGCGCCATGCCGTTCCAGGCCGCGAGCTGCCGCGTCGTGACCTTGTAGCGCTGGCTGATCGTCCAGAAGCTCTCGCCGCTCCTGACGATGTGTTCGACCTTGTTGCCGTCGCGCTCGCGATTCTGCGTGCGCGCGAGACGCGCGTCAGCGCTCTGGCTGTAGGCCGACAGTGGTTTCGTCGACACCGGGATCATCAGGTGCTGACCCGCGCGGATCGTGTTGCCGCGCAGGTTGTTGGCGGCGCGGATGGACGCAATTGTCGTGTGGTACTTTTCGGCGATCTGGGAAATCGTTTCGCCATTGCCGATCTTGTGGCGTTTCCAGCGCACGCGCTCGTTGTCGGGCACCTTGGCAAGCGCGGTGACGAATCCCTCGGCGACGTCGGCCGGCATGACGAGCGAGTGCGGCCCGGCAGGGTCGGTCGCCCAGCGGTTATAGCCGGGGTTGTAGGCGTAGACGGTATCGACGTCGACGCCGGCCAGTTCCGCGGCGAGCGCGAGATCGAGCTGCGAATCGATGTCGGTGACGACGAACTGCACGTCGTCGGCGATGATCGGCAGCGCCAGGTTGTAGCTGGCCGGGTCACGCACGATGTCGACCAGTGCGAGCAGCTTCGGCACGTAGGTGCTCGTTTCGCGCGGCACGTTGAGGTGCCAGAAATCCGTCGGTTTATTCGCGGCCTTGTTCTTCTTTACGGCGCGCAAAACGTTGCCCTCGCCGGAGTTGTATGACGCGATCGCGTTCAGCCAGTCGCCGTCGTTCAGCTTGTACAGGTACTCGAGATAGTCGAGCGCGGCGCGCGTCGAATCGACGATGTCACGGCGGCCGTCGTACCACCAGTTCTGCTTGATGCCGAATCGTTTCGCGGTGCCGGGGATCATCTGCCACAGGCCGGCCGCGCGCCCGTGAGAGTAAGCGAACGGGTCGTAGGCGCTCTCGACGATCGGCAGCAGCGCGAGCTCCATTGGCAGGCCGCGTCGTTCCAGTTCGGCCCGGATGTAGGGCAGGTAGCGCTGCGAGCGGGTGAAGACCCGGTCCAGGTAGGCCGGGTGCCGAACATACCAGTTGCGTTCGGCCTCGATGCGCCGGTTGGCCTCGTACTCCAGCGCGAAATCGGCCCGCAGCTTCGCGAGCAGGTCGGCTGGCAGCGGCGCAGCGGCGACGTCCGCGCCGAGGTCGTCGACCGCGATGCCGGGCTGCGCGGCGGGGCGCTGGTCGCTGCTGAATACGCCGGGGTCGGTGCCGAGGTCGTCGCCGGGGTAGGGCACATTCGGCACGCGGGCGCCGGCCGGCAGTGAAACGAGAGCCAATACCGTGAGCAAAAACGCGCCCGTGGCGGGAATTCTTTGCGATACTGGGGTCTGGGTGTCGGGCATCGGGATAGCTTACGGATCCGTTTATGTTGCGCAAGTGGGCAGATCACGAAGCGAGCAATTGGCTCGCAACGCCGCTCGGCGAGTCGTTGCTGGCGCAGGAGGCGCGCGTCGTCGAGGAGGCCCTGGACGGTATATTCGGCGAGCAGCTGCTGCAGCTGGGGCTGTGGGGCGAGCCGCGAACGTTCGTGCGTTATTCGCGCACCCAGCGAGCGGCATTGATCGCGGAGGAGGTCTCCGCGGGCGGCCCGTCGGCGATCGGCCAGCTACACCGGCTGCCGGTCGCGAGCGACTCGATCGATGCGGTGCTGTTGCCGCACACGCTGGATTTCTCTGACCGGCAGACGGCGATACTGCGTGAGGTCGACCGGGTGCTGCGCTCCGACGGGCACCTCGTCGTGCTCGGCTTCCGTCCGGGCGGCCTGTGGGGCCTGCGAAGGCTCGTGCCGGGGGCGGCGATGCCGCCGGGGGCCGACCACCTGGTCTCGGACCGGCGCCTCAGGGACTGGCTGCAGCTCCTCGACATGCGTATCCATGCCGTTACCGGCTACTTCTTCCGCTGGCCGCTGCCGGGGCTCAAGGGCGCCGCGTCGCCCAAGTGGGAGGCCCGTGGCCGCCGCTGGTGGCCGGAGATTTCGGCTTGCTATATGCTCACGGCCCAGAAACGCGTCAGCACGCTGACGCCGGTCCGGCCGGTGTGGCGCAAGAAGCCGAAAGTCGTGCCGGGGCTGGCCGAACCCTCAACGCGAGTCTCACGAATCCACTTTGACCAAAACCATTGAGATCTACACGGACGGGGCCTGTCGTGGCAACCCCGGGCCGGGTGGCTGGGGCGCGCTGCTGATTGCCGGCAAGCGGCAGAAGACGCTGCACGGTGGCGAACCGGAAACGACCAACAACCGCATGGAGCTGACGGCCGCCATCGAGGCGCTGAACGCGCTGAAGGGACGCCGGTCGGTCGTGCTGCACACGGACTCGAAGTACGTCATGGACGGTATCAACTCGTGGATGGCGAACTGGAAGAAGCGCGGCTGGAAAACCTCGGCGCGAAAGCCGGTCAAGAACAAGGACCTGTGGCAGGCGCTCGACGAAGCAGCTGCGAAGCACGACATCAAGTGGGTGTGGGTCAAGGGCCACGACGGCAACGAAGGCAACGAGATGGCCGATGCGCTGGCGAATCTCGGCATCGACGAATTAACTCCGTAGGACGGCCTTCAGGCCCGATGTTGAATCGGGTCGCCGCTAAAGCCGCTCCTGCGCGAAATTGTGTTCAAATATGCGCATGCGACAAATCGTACTCGACACCGAAACCACCGGCCTGTCCACGGCGCAGGGGCATCGCATCATCGAGATCGGCTGCCTCGAGCTCGTCAACCGGCGCCTGACCGGCCGCGAGTGGCATCGTTTCCTGAACCCGGACCGCGACATCGATGAGGGCGCCGAGCGCGTGCACGGCATTTCGCGCGCCGACCTCGAGACCCAGCCGCGTTTCCAAGAGATCGTCGACGAGTTTATCGAGTTCATCGCCGGCGCCGAGCTGGTCATCCACAATGCCGAGTTCGACGTCGGCTTCCTCGATTACGAACTCGAGCTGATGCAGCATCCAGAGCCGCGAATCACGGATCACGCCAGCATCCTCGACACCCTGACGCTGGCGCGCCGGCTGCACCCGGGCCAGCGCAACAGCCTTGATGCGCTGTGCAAGCGCTACGAGGTCGATGCGTCGAAGCGTGACGTTCACGGCGCATTGATCGACTCCGAGCTGCTGGCGCGCGTTTATCTCGCGATGACGGGCGGACAGACGGCGCTGTCGCTCGACGAGGAGGGCGGTCGGACGCGAAACCGCGTGACAGCGTCTGCAGCGCCCGGCACCCGCAGCCGCTCCGCGGGCCTCGAACTCGTCGTCGTGCGGGCGAGCGACGAAGAAACCCGGCGCCACGAAGCCATGCTCGAGAAGCTGCGCGAGTCCGGTGAATGCGTGTGGGACCGGCTGTAACAGCGCGTTTTTTGTCCAAATTTTGATGCGAACAGTCTAGAATCGGTCGTTCGTGACGAAAACCAACCAACAACCAACGACACCGCAACGATAACTGGGAGCCCTCATGGCGCATACGCTGGCAGGATCTTTACGCGCGAATTTCCTCGGCAATTCACCGATCTGGTACAAGTGGACGATCATCGCGTTCCTCGCTATGAACCCGTTCCTGTTCCAAATCAATCCCTTCTGGGCCGGCTGGGTCGTGGTGCTGCAGTTCATTTTCACGCTGGCGATGGCGCTCAAGTGCTACCCGCTGCAGCCGGGCGGACTGATCGCGATCGAGGCGATTCTGCTCGGCATGACGACGCCCGG
>JBFIQH010000097.1:0-10748 GCA_041609735.1 Woeseiaceae bacterium
CCACTCGGTCGGCCCAACGCTTGAGCGTGTCTAGGTCGAGGCCGTCGGCCCGAACATCGTGGAACGCATGCGGTACGTCTCGCTCGTCGAGAAAATTCAGTGTCTCGCGGCAGGCGTCGCAGCTCTTGAGTCCGTACACCGTCAACACGGCGGTCCCTCCTAATAAGATCGAGGCACGGGCTTCCCGCTCCCCATTCAGTCGGCGTTTCTGAGCAAGTCGTTCAGACTGGTTTTCGCGCGGGTCTTTGCGTCGACCCGTTTTACGATGACGGCGCAATAAAGCGAGTATTTGCCGTCGGCGGACGGCAAATTTCCCGGCACTACGACAGATCCCGCCGGCACGCGCCCATAAGATACCTTACCCGACTCGCGATCATAGATGCGAGTGCTCTGGCCAATATAAACGCCCATCGAGATTACGGAGCCGCGTTCGACGACCACGCCCTCGACGATCTCCGAGCGCGCGCCAATGAAGCATTCGTCCTCGACGATCGTTGGACCTGCCTGCACCGGCTCCAGGACGCCACCGATGCCCACACCGCCCGACAAGTGCACGTTCTTGCCGATCTGCGCGCAGCTTCCGACCGTTGCCCACGTGTCTACCATCGTACCGCTGTCCACATAGGCCCCGATATTTACGTAGCTGGGCATCAGGACAACGTCCGGTGCCACGAATGCCCCGCGCCGTACAATCGCGTCCGGCACGACGCGAACGCCGTCGCGGACGAAATCCTCAAACGAATAGTCCGCGTACTTCATGGGCACCTTGTCGAAAAAACGACTGTAGCCGGCGTCGATCACAGAATTGTCCGCCAGCCTGAAACTCATCAGTACGGCCTTTTTCAGCCACTGGTTGACCCGCCAGCCGTCACCCGTCGGTTCGGCAACCCTGGCGGTTCCAGAGTCGAGCAATTGCAGCGCATCGCGAACCGCAACTTCGAGCTGCTTCCGGGACTCGGAATCGGCACGACCTGCACCGCGATCGAATCCCGCTTCGATGGTATCGATCTGAGCCTGACTTAACATGACTGCATACTCCCGATGGGTCCTTGCTTACGCGTCCTGCTTGTCGTCGAGCGCGTGGATCAGCGCATCATGAAGCCGCTCCCGCGCGGCGGTGTCCAGCGGCTGCCCGGCCTCGTCGGTGACGTAAAACACGTCCTCCGCACGCTCGCCGATGGTCATGATCTTTGCTGCCTCGATGTCAACACCATGGTCCAGGAATACTTTGCCGACCTTGCTGAGCAGGCCGGGCCGATCACCGGCAACGAGATCCAGTACGGTTCTCGACTCGATACTGTCCGCGCCGAAATTCACACTCGTTTTCGTCGAAAACATGCGCACCTGACGCGGCGCGGCGCGCGTTACCTCCTGAATGCTGTCATCATCGGCCGTTAGCACACGGGTCAGCGACTCACGAATCTTTTGCATACGTGATGCGTCTATGTCCATGCGCCTGTCGAGTTCCATGAAGATAAACGTGTCGAGACTGTAGCCGTTGCTGAGCGGCACGATGCGAGCGTCCATGATGGTCATGCCGAGTTCGTCCAGGGCGGCCGTCGCGTGAGCGAACGTGTGGTGTGTGCGAGGCGTGTACAGGACAGCCTCCACGCCATCCCCGTGCTTTTGCAGCCGCACGTCGACCAGCCCGGACGTGGAATGCAGGTCGGCATCCGCAAGCCACTCTGTGTGCCACGCGATTTCGTCGCTTCGATGCCGCAGGAAATAATTGTCATTGAACGTTTCCCACACAGCGTCGATACGCTGCTCTTCGACGATCGAAACCCGCAATTTTTCCCGGGCGTCGGCCTGCTTTTCCTGAATCAGCTGTTCCGCGTCGATGGGATTTTCCAGGCCTCTGCGCAGCGCACGCAGCGTCAATTCGTACAGGTCGCGAAACAGTTTTGCCTTCCAGGAATTCCACAGCTTCGGATTCGTCCCACGGACATCCGCGACGGTCAGCAGGTACAGGTATTCGAGATGCAGCTGGTCACCGACCAGACCGGCAAACTCGTTGACGACCTCCGGATTCTCGATGTCTTTTTTCTGGGCGGTCGTCGACAGGGCGAGGTGATGCCGAACGAGCCAGGCCACCGTGCGCGCGTCGTAGTTGCTCATGCCGTGTTCCAGGCAGAAAGCCTCGGCGTCGACGGCACCCAGTTCCGAATGATCACCGCCGCGGCCTTTCGCGATATCGTGAAACAGTCCGCCCAGGTAGACGATTTCGGGTTTTTCCAGCGCCTGCATGATGGCGCTGCAGTGGGGGTATTCATGGTCGAATCTGGGCAGCGCGAAACGTCGCAGGTTGCTGACGACGAACAGCGTGTGCTCATCCACCGTGTAGGCATGAAAAAGGTCATACTGCATGCGTCCGACGATGCGACCGAATGCCGGTATGTAAAGCCCGAGGACGCCGTACAGATTCATCCGCCGCAATTCGTGCGTGACGCCCTCCGGGGCGCGCAGAATCGCCAGGAACAGGCGATGATTCCTCGGGTTCTGCCGGAATTCCTCGTCGATCAGGTACAGATTTCGTTTTATCAGGCCGATCGTGTAGGCGCTGACGCCGCGTATGTCCGGATTCTGCTGCAGCAGCAGGAACAGCTCGAGCAGCGCGGAGGGTTCATCGACGAACACGTCGTCGTTGACCGTCTGCAAAAAGCCGTTGCGCACCTTGAAGCGTTCGTTCAACGGCTCCGGCGCGGCATCCGGATTCATGAGAATCGCTTCCTCGAACAGCTGCAGCAGCATCTCGTTGACCCGACTCAGCTCCTTGACGGTTCGGTAGTACCGCTGCATCAGCTGCTCGACGGCGAGCGTGTAGGTCGCATCCTCGTAGCCCAGCATGTTAGCGAGCTTGATCTGATAATCGAACAGCAGCCGATCTTCGCGGCGACCGGTCAGGATGTGCAGGGCAAATCGCACCCGCCAAAGGAACGCCTGACCGTCCTTGAGACGTTTGACCTGGCCGGGAGTGAGAAACCGGTGCGCGACGAGATCGTCAAAGGATTGCACGCCGAAATGCCGTTTTGCGACCCAGCCTATCACCTGAATATCGCGGAGGCCGCCGGGACTCCCCTTGACGTTCGGTTCCAGATTGTAACCGGTGTCGTGATAACGGTGATGGCGCTGGATCTGCTCGTCGCGCTTGGCGGCAAAGTAGTCCGTCGAAGGCCACAGGTGTTGCGGCCCCAGCGCCGATTCGAGTTCGTCGAACAGCGCGCGGGGGCCGTCGATCAGGCGGGCCTCGATCAGCGTCGTGGCGACCGTGACGTCGGCGCGGGCTTCGTCGACAGCCTGCCGGACGGTGCGCACGCTGTGACCGATCTCGAGTCCGATATCCCAAAGACCCGTCACGAAGTCGGACAGCTGCCCCACACAGGAGTCCGGCAGATTCTCCGGCGCGAGAATCATGAAGTCGATGTCGGAATACGGATGCAGCTCACCCCGGCCGTAGCCGCCAACCGCAACCAGCGCGGCAATAGAAACACAATTCGGTGCCTGCTCACGCCACAGGTGCGTCAGCAAACAGTCGATGGCCCCGGCGCGAGCATGGACGAGGTCAACGACGGATTCGCCCTCGTTAAACCGGGTCTTCAGATTTGCGCTCACCGCTGCGAGCGCAGCGCGACTGTCTGCGGCCTGACGCTCGAGATGATGGCGGATCAGCTGCACGGCCGGATCCGGCGGAAGCGATACGGGCGCTTCTGGGCGGGGCTGAATCATTGCCGGGACTCAGCGATCACCAGCGCCGCGCGTGAGGACTTCGTGACCGGTGTCGGTGATGAGCACGGTGTGCTCCCACTGTGCTGACAGGCTGTGGTCCTTGGTCACGACGGTCCAGCCGTCGGGCAGCAGGCGCACCTGCGGCTTGCCAGCGTTCACCATCGGCTCAACGGTTAGCGTCATACCGGCACGAAGTTCCATGCCGGTACCGCGAGTGCCGTAATGCAGAACCTGAGGATCTTCGTGAAACGCACGACCGATACCGTGCCCGCAGTACTCGCGGACGACGGAAAAGCGGTTCTTCTCGACGTGGCTCTGGATCGCGGCGCCGACGTCTCCGAGCTGCTTGCCGGGAGCGAGTTCCTCGATGCCCAGCCACATCGCTTCGAACGCGACATCGGCCAGGCGTCGGGCCTGAATGCCCGGCTTGCCGACCATGAACATGCGGCTGGTATCGCCGTGAAAGCCGTCTTTGATGACCGTGACGTCGATATTGAGCGCGTCACCGGATTTCAGCTTCCGCTCACCGGGAATACCGTGGCAGACGACGTGATTGACGGATGTGCAGATCGACTTCGGAAAGCCACGGTAGTTGAGCGGTGCCGGAATGGCCTCGAGTTCCTCGGTAATGTAGCGGTGGCAGATCGCATTGAGTTCGTCCGTCGTTACGCCCGGTTTTACATAATCGCCGATCATGTCGAGGACTTCTGCGGCCAGGCGTCCGGCTACGCGCATGCGTGCCTGCTCCTCGGCATTTTTGATCGTTACATTCATAGGGATGGTGGTTCCCGGTGCCGTCACCGCTGACGGCTCCGATCTTCGTTGCCAGGCGGCCGGTGCACGTTCCGCGTCCGGGACCGGCAAAAGCCCGCCCAGCGCCGGTTTCAGCCGAAAAACTGCGTTGTTGGCCGCAACCGGCTATGGTATAAAGCGCGCGCCCAAGAGGCAATCAATCCACACGTATACCGTCACGTGGCGCTGGGTGCCCCGCCGAAAAAGGGGTTGCGTCATGGGGTGTACGGAGGCTCAACCCGGAGACTTTCTATGGCAGACGTATCCATGCGCCAGATGCTAGAGGCTGGCGTGCATTTCGGGCATCAGACCCGATTCTGGAACCCGAAGATGGCCCCGTACATCTTCGGCGAACGCAACAAGATCCACATCATCAACCTCGAAAAGAGCCTGCCGATGGTGCGCGAGGCGCGCGCATTCGTGAAGGCGACGGTTGCCGATGGCGGGAAGGTGCTGTTCGTGGGCACCAAGCGCGCGGCCCGCGAGGCGATCCAAAAGCACGCGACGCATTGCGAGATGCCGTACGTCAGTCAGCGCTGGCTGGGCGGCATGCTTACGAATTACAAGACGATTCGCCAGTCGGTCAAGCGTCTGATGTCGCTCGAAGAAATGGCCGAGGATGGCACCTTCGACCGGTTGACGAAGAAAGAGGTGCTGGGCCTCAATCGCGAGCGCGACAAGCTCGAGCGCAGCCTGGGCGGCATCAAAGAAATGACGTCATTGCCCGACGTCCTGTTCGTTATCGATGTCGATCATGAGGACATTGCAGTGCGCGAGGCGCAAAAGCTCGGTGTGCCCGTCGTCGCCGTTGTAGACACGAATTGCTCACCGGATGGCGTGGATTATGTGATTCCGGGCAATGACGATGCGATGCGGGCCATCGATCTGTATGCCGGGCTGATCGCGGATGCCGTACTCGACGGCAAGGCCTCGTTGCCCGAGGTCGCACTCGGCGAGGACGAGTTTGTCGAGCTCGACGAGGACGGCAAGCCTCGCAAGACCCGCGGTCGCAAGAAAGCCCGGAAAAAAACGGCGGTCAAGAAGAAGCCGACCTCGAAAAAGACGCCGGCAAGAGCGGCGACGGCTCCACCGGTAGCGGCTGCAGCCGACGTTCCCGAAGCGGCCCTCGCCGAGACAGCCAAGGCCGAAACCGCCAAGGCTGAAACAGGCAAGGCCGAAGCCGCCAAGGCCGACTCCACCAAGGCTGAAACAGCCAAGGCCGAAGCCGCCAAGGCCGACTCCACCAAGGCTGAAACAGCCAAGGCCGAAGCCGCCAAGGCCGACTCCACCAAGGCTGAAACAGCCAAGGCCGACTCCACCAAGGCCGACTCCACCAAGGCTGAAACAGGCAAGGCCGAGATGGCCGAGGTCAACGAATCGGCGCCGGAGCCGGACGAAGCCGCGGGCGAGTCTGTGGCGGACGCTGCACCCGTGCCTGCGGAGGAAGCGGGCGATGCCGCCGCAGAAGCAAAGAGCGCGAAAAAGGCGGGCGGCAGAACGACGAAAAAAGCGGCGGCCGACGCACCCGCGGACGATACGGCGCCTGGCGACTAGCGCGACCCTGGCGGGCCTCACGGACGAATGACGAGACACGCGAAGAGGACATAATCATGACGATTACTGCGGCGATGGTTAAGGAACTGCGCGAGCGGACTGGCGCCGGCATGATGGAATGCAAGAAGGCACTCGTCGAGGCCGACGGCAATCTGGATGCAGCCGGCGAGATTCTGCGTAAGTCGGGTCAGGCCAAGGCCGACAAGAAATCGGGACGCGTTGCCGCGGACGGACGCATAGAGATCATTTCCGATGGCAATCGCGCCGTCATCGTCGAGGTCAATTCGGAAACCGATTTTGTCGCCAAGGATGACAATTTCATCGCCTTCGCGCGAGCCGTTGCGGCCGCTGCCTTGAAAACGTCGGTCACGGATGTCTCCGAGCTCGCCGATGTCGAGCTGGCAGACGGGCGCAGCGTGGAAACGGCGCGTACGGAACTCGTTGCGAAAGTTGGTGAGAACATCGGCGTGCGGCGCGCTGCCCTTCTCGATAGTGACGACGTTCTTGCGACCTACACCCATGGCGCCCGAATCGGGACGGTCGTGGCGCTGGACGGGGGCGACTCGGAGCTGGCTCGCGACATTGCGATGCACGTGGCCGCCAGCAACCCGGCATGCATCGACGAGGCGGGCGTTTCGGCCGAGACGCTCGAGACTGAGCGGCGCATCCTTACCGAGCAGGCGGAATCCTCCGGCAAGCCCGCAGACATAATCGAAAAAATGGTTGCCGGCAGGCTCAGGAAGTTTCTCAAGGAAATCACCCTGGTCGGGCAGCCGTTCGTGAAGGATCCGGACCTGTCCGTGGGCAAGCTGCTGGAGCAAAATGACGCGCGCGTCGCGGCATTTGTCCGCTTCGAAGTCGGCGAAGGCATCGAGAAGCGCAAGGACAATTTCGTCGAAGAGGTGATGGCGCAGGTCAAAGGTGCCGGCCAGTAATCAGGTTTTTTTGTCAAAAATCTCCTGCAACTTATTGATCTTACTTATATCTGACCAGACAATATTGCGACGGAATCAGGTGACCGAACGCGCGACGACCGGGAAGGAAAGACAGGCGATGAATGATTCTGCTGCCGCGTATCGCCGGGTGCTGCTGAAACTCAGTGGCGAGGCGTTGATGGGCGAGCTGGATTACGGCATCGAGCCGCTTGTGATTCAGCGCATCGCAGGCGAAATTGCGGCTGCGCACGATCGCGGTGTGGAAATAGCGATTGTCATCGGCGGCGGCAATATTTTCCGTGGAGCCGGTCTCGCCAGGGCGGGAATGGATCGCGTGACCGGCGATTATATGGGCATGCTGGCGACGGTAATGAATGCGCTGGCGATCCAGGACGCACTGGAATCGAAAGGCGTCTTCGCTCGAGTCATGTCGGCGCTGCGTATACACGAGGTTTGCGAGGACTATATTCGTCGCCGGGCCGTGCGACACCTCGAGAAAGGCCGGGTCGTCATTCTCGCGGCCGGCACCGGGAATCCGTTTTTTACGACGGATACGGCCGCGAGCCTACGGGCCATCGAAATCGATGCCGACGTGCTGTTGAAAGCGACCAAGGTGGATGGCGTCTACGATTCGGACCCTGTCGACAATCCCGATGCGCAACGGTACGACGAAGTGTCTTTCGACCGCGTTCTGGCGGATAAGCTCACCGTGATGGACGCAACCGCCGTCGTGATGTGTCGTGACAACGATCTACCGCTGCGCGTTTTCAATCTGACGCGAAAAAACTCGATTTACGAGGCGATCACGGGCGACCGCGTGGGTACTCTCGTTACCGCGTGAGTGCAAAGAGAAGAGGACGTTTACGATGCTGGACGATATTAAAAAGGATGCCCGTGAGCGCATGTCGAAAAGTGTCGCGTCTCTCAAACAGGAATTGACCAAGATACGCACGGGGCGCGCGCATACAAGCCTGCTGGATCACATCACCGTCGAGTACTACGGCGCGACGGTGCCCCTGAATCAGGTCGCCAACGTAAACGTGGAAGACCCTCGAACCCTGACCGTCACTCCGTGGGAGAAGGACATGGTTCCGGTGATCGAGAAAGCGATCATGGGATCGGACCTCGGCCTGAATCCGGCGACGGCCGGAACCGTGATTCGTGTGCCGCTGCCGCCGCTGACCGAGGAGCGCCGCAAGGACATGATTCGCGTCGTCCGGCATGAGGCGGAGGGAGGCCGTATCGCTGTGCGCAATATTCGCCGCGATGCGCTCGGCGATGTCAAAGATCTGCTGAAGGAAAAAATGATCTCGCAGGACGACGAGCATCGTGCTCAGGACGAGATTCAGGCGATTACGGACGAATATATCGCCGCTATCGACAAACTGCTCGAGCAGAAAGAAAGCGAGCTCATGGAAATCTGAGGCGGCCGCCTCGATCCTGGTATCAAACATTGACTCGCACGCCAGCAGCAACGAAGACGGGCCCGGACGTGCCGAAGCACGTAGCGGTCATCATGGACGGTAATGGCCGCTGGGCACGGCAGCGGGCTTTGCCGCGACATGCGGGCCATCGCTCGGGCGTCGGTGCGGTGCGGAGCACCGTCGAAGTCGCAGCGGAGCGGGGAGTTCGATACCTGACGCTGTTCGCGTTCAGCAGCGAGAATTGGCGCAGACCGCGGGACGAGGTGAGTCGGTTAATGACGCTGTTCATCGAGGCGCTGCAGCGGGAGGTCGGGGAGCTGCACGAAAACAATGTTCGGTTGGAATTCATCGGCGCCCGGGCGCAGCTGAATTCGAAACTGATCGAAATGATCG
The DNA here is from genome assembly GCA_041609735.1 of Woeseiaceae bacterium. Taxonomy (GTDB): domain Bacteria; phylum Pseudomonadota; class Gammaproteobacteria; order Steroidobacterales; family Woeseiaceae; genus UBA1847. The sequence continues at coordinate 8,825 of JBFIQH010000097.1, forward strand.
CAGAGGCGGAGGCCAGGACCCGCGCCAACACGGACCTGAACCTGACGATTGCTGTGGCTTACGGCGGCCGCTGGGACATTGTCGCCGCGGCGCGAAAAATTGCCGTTCGAGTTGCAGCCGGAGACATCGACGCCGACGAAATCGATGAACAGCTGTTTGGCTCGGCGCTGGAGCTGGGCGACAAGCCGGATCCGGATCTGCTGATCCGAACGGGCGGCGAACAGCGCATCAGCAATTTCCTGCTGTGGCAGCTCGCGTACTCCGAGCTGTGGTTTTGCGACGCGCTGTGGCCCGATTTCGGCCGGCAACAGTTCGACGAGGCGCTGGCCTACTTTGCGAAGCGGCAGCGGCGATACGGCCACACCGGTGATCAAGTCGAGGCTGTCAGCTGATGCGTCAGCGAATCATTACCGCCATCATTGCACTCGCGCTGCTGCTCGCCGTACTGTTTGTGTTACCGGCCAAGGCAACCAAGCTCGTCATAGCAGCCGTGGTGCTCGGGGGCGCCTGGGAATGGGGAGGTTTTGTGACGAGCGGCAGACTCCGATGGCGGATAGCAAGCGTCGCCACCGTGGGTCTTCTGATTGCCGGCCTCTCGATCGGACTGCAGGGCGACGTAGCCGCACTGCTCAAGCTCGCGCTTGGCGGCTGGGCGGCGGCACTCTGCTGGAGCTTCTTTTATCCGACACCGGTACCGACAGCGGTGACCCTGCTCGCCGGCATCGTGGCGCTGGTTCCGGCGTATTTCGCCCTCGAGCTGCTCTACGATCTCGGACCGCTACTGCTGCTGTTCGCGCTGCTGATCGTCTGGGCTGCCGATAGCGGCGCGTTTTTCGCCGGCAAGGTGTTCGGCCGCGTCAGGCTCGCACCGGAGATCAGCCCGGGAAAAACCTGGGAAGGCGTCATCGGCGGCCTGCTCGCGGTGGCCGTTCTCGTTCTGGCGAGCAGCCCGTGGACGACCGCCGACGTTGCCGTATTCCTGCCGTTCTGCCTGGCGGTCGCCTGCTTGTCGGTCGTCGGTGACTTGACGGTGAGCATGTTCAAGCGCAGTGCGGGCTTAAAGGACAGTGGCACCGTCTTTCCGGGCCACGGCGGCATTCTCGACCGGATCGACAGCGTCGTTGCTGCGGCGCCGCTGTTCGCGCTCGGCGTTGGCTATCTGGGGCTGCGCGCATGAAAAATTCAGCGTCGGTTCAGCGCGCGTGGGCCAGGCTGGCGGCCTGGTTCGGGAACTGTGCGGGCCCGGCCCGGTCAACCCTTATCTGGGCTCCGGACCGACCGGCGGCTTGCCTGCGGGCGTCTTGCGAAGGATTTGAGTCATGGCAGATGTGCTGACCAGCCTCCTTGCCTTCATCGTAGCGATCGGTGTACTGGTGGCGATACACGAATTCGGCCACTACATCGTCGGCCGCTGGGCCGGAATGAAGGTATTGCGCTTCTCGATCGGCTTTGGCCGGCCGATCTGGACCTGGGTGCGCGGCAAAGATCAGACGGAATACTGCATTGCCGCGTTTCCAATCGGCGGCTATGTGCGCTTTCTCGACGGCCGCGCGGACCCCGTGGATCCCGCGGACCAGGGCCGGGCTTTCAATCACCGGCCGATTCCCGCGCGCATCCTGGTGCTTCTGGCGGGCCCGGCGTTCAACTTTCTGTTTGCGATCCTCGCCTATTGGATGCTGTTCATTACGGGCATTCCCACGCTGCGTCCGGCAGTCGGCGTGGTCGCGCCGGACTCCTACGCCGACGTTGCAGGGCTCGAATTCGGCGACCGAATCGCTGCGGTTGGCGACCTCGACACCGACAACTGGGAGTCGACGCTCCTGGCGATGCTTGACGAGATGGTTGCTACCGGCCGTATTCCGCTGACGCTGGAATCCGCACGGGGAGGCCAGCGGCGCGCCGTGATCGACGTTGGCGACGCGGC
>JBFIQH010000098.1:0-10657 GCA_041609735.1 Woeseiaceae bacterium
GATGGTGCCCAGGGCCGGACTCGAACCGGCACGGCCTTGCGGCCAGCGGATTTTAAGTCCGCAGCGTCTACCAATTCCGCCACCCGGGCGCGACGATAGAAAAATGGAGGCTAGGGTCGGAATCGAACCGGCGTCCACGGCTTTGCAGGCCGCTGCATAACCACTCTGCCACCTAGCCCCAGGTGTCTCGTGCTGAACAGGCGACGGAGTATACAGGTCTGCTTCCGCGGGTCACAACCCGCCGATTTCCGGGCAAAACCGTTACACAGTGCGCATAATGTTCGCATGACTCGAACATTTCTCTTGCTGCTGTGCCCGTTGCTGCTCGTCGGGTGCCCGAAGCCGGTGCCGCCCCTGTTTCAGGAACCGATCCCCTACTCGTCGCTATCGGGACCTAACGCGGTCGGGCAACGGCTTACCGTCGGACCCACTGGCGATGTGCTGCTGAGCTGGATCGATCGTGAGGAGACCGGTGGTACGCTGCGCGTCACACGTCTTGAGGACCATGGCTGGTCACAGCCAACGGTTGTCGTCACCGATCCGAAAATGTTCGTCAACTGGGCCGATTTCCCATCGGTAACGTCGCTGGGCAGCGGCCACTGGATTGCACACTGGCTTCGATATAGCGCTGACCAGGTCTATTCGTACGACGTTGTGGTCGCACAGTCGGCGGATTCCGGCGCGTCCTGGTCGCCGCCGGTATCGCCGCATACGGACGGCACCCCGACTGAGCACGGATTCGTCTCGACCTGGCCAACTCAGCATGGCACCGGGATGGTGTGGCTCGATGGCCGCAAGACCGGCAATGAGCCGGCAGCCGACCCGACCGGCAGCGGGATGACGCTGCGCTCGGCAATCATCGATCGCGGCGGCAAGATCGACGGCGAGCAGGAAATCGATGCGCTGGTCTGCGACTGTTGTCAGACGGACATTGCTGTGTCGAAGCGTGGACCATTGGTCGTTTACCGTGATCGAACCCCCGGGGAGATACGCGACATCTGGATCAGTCGCCACGTCGATGGGCGCTGGCAGCCGCCGGAAGCGCTATCGACGGATGGCTGGGAGATCGCGGGTTGCCCCGTAAACGGACCCGCGATTGCGGCACACGGCGACCTCGTCGCCGTTGCCTGGTTCACGGCGGCGCGTAACAGCCCGATCGTCAAGGCGCGCGTGTCCAAGAATGGCGGCAAGACTTTCGGCGATACCATCATCGTTGATACCGGTCGGCCACTCGGTCACGTGGATGTCACCTATATCGGAGATTCGTCATTCGCGATCAGCTGGATGAAACACGGCGACGGCCTGCACGATATCCTGCTGCGCAGCCTGACCTCCGAAGGTGAGCTCAGCCTGTACAAAACCGCTGGCCGGACCGCGCTGTCGTACAACGTGCCGCAGATGGTCGAGCACAACGGCAACCTGATCATGGCATGGACCGACCGCGTCAGGGACGAAACACGAATTGGCGCCGTCAATATCGAAATTATCCATGCCGAGTAGACCGGCGGCGTCGAGTGAACGCCGCCTAGTCTGTGTACACCAGCCGAATGTACGGTGCCGCGCAAAGGCCTCATTTAACGCGAGACCAAGTGGCGTTGCCGGCGATGTGGCGCAGCTAGTCGCTGGTTGTGTTGTGCCTCATGGTGACTGAATCAGGATGTCCCACATGTAGTCCTGGTGCGTGTGGCAAATCGAGTTGAACTCCCGCATCGCGCGTTCCGTGCGGCGCTGCCCAAGCTCCTCGATGATCTCCGCCCGTTTTCGCAACAGGATCTTGTGGGTTGGCGCACCCATTATCAGTACCCGTCGGTATTCGCCACCCACGTCATGCGTCAGCCAGTTCCAGGAGGTCAGGCCGTTTTCGTCGAGGTGCCGGTTGTAGATCGGCGCAAAGACCTCTTTAACGAGCTCGTCTGCACGCTCCTCGCGCGCCATGTCGCACTTGAGATAAAGCGAGAAGCCCGCCGCGCCGCGCCGTTCGGTAACGGCCGTCCCGCCGACGTCGCTACTCGAGCGCCAGATGTAATCCTCGTGTGATGAGCAAATTGCCGAGAAGGCCCGTCCCGCTTCGGGCGTCGAGTCCTGGATTATTTCTCCCAGCGCGCCCGAGGCATCAAGCAGCATGCTTTCGTCAGCTGCGACGATGACCAGCGCACGGCGCCAGAAGCCGCCGACATAATGCTGCATCCAGGTCCAGCTGAGGATGTCGCCCTGCTCAACGGCAGCATCGTAGTTTGGTTTGAAGCTGGTTCTTATAATTTCATCGGCCCGGGACTCTCCCTCCGGGCTGCATACGAAATACGTTGCATAGGCAAAAACCGATTCCTGCTCCTGCGCCTGCACATTGCAGGACAGGCACAAGAGCACCATGAAAATACCCGCTACCGTTTTATTATTCATTGCCCTCCCCAACTATAAAGGCAGGCCACGACCGTCGTGCCCTTAGGACTAAATATAGACGAGTGTGCCGTTTTCGTGACTAACTTTGCCGCCTGCCGACGATCGGGCGGCTCTCAAAACAGTTTTGAAATAATGATAAATTACCTATTAATAACAATATTTTATTAATCGTTTTTCATGTTATTTCGATGTGCTAATTACAGGCAGCTGCGCTCGAAGCGACGCACGAGTTTGTCCGGATCGTCGGCGAGGTCGAAGAAATCCGACAGGTAGCGTTCGACCTTTGCAAGGTTTTTCTCCTCCAGACCCTCGATGCTGGCCGGCAGCGCGAGCAGATATTGCCGCTGCGCCTTCACCCGCTCAAGCGCGGTTTCTACTTGCTGCGGTTCCGAACACAGACCTCGATACAGGCGCTGCCGCACCGTTTTTATTCGCAGCGCCGGGTCGGGGCGCGCATACCGGGCATTCACGAGGCCGGCAAGGTCGAAATCGTAGGGAATGGTGTGAATGACGTTATCCACATCGATTAGCGCGACGTTGTGACAGCAATCGTCGTCGTAATCGGCTTTGACAAACCCCCAGTCGGTGTTGCCAATCATGAACTGAAACAGGTACAACAATGATGCCTGTTCGACATCGTGGCGTCGCTTCGGAACGCCGGTGATAGCGGCGGGCCTGCCGCCGAGGCGGGCGGCGAGCTGGTCCTCGGGCTCCAGCACGAACCCGTAACGTACGGCCGCGCCCTCCTCGAGGCGCCCGCCTGTGTCGACATAACGAATACGCAGCAGGCGCACCCGGAAGCTCGCGTCCGTGAGTGCATTGAAAAGGCGGTAGGCCAAAAACTCCTCGAGCATGTCCTGTTCGCCACGGTCGTAATTGCGACAGTGCGTGACCAGTTTGAGCTTGTTCTGACCTTCAAACACCGTGCCGGCCGTCGCGTCGCGGACGAAATCGAGGCGCAACGGCGGAAATTCACAGACGCGCAATCGGCTGTTGCCACGGTTACGGACGGCAACCGCATGGTCGACGCCGTCCGCAGTGAGCACGAACGGCAGTTCGTCCTTGCTGTCCATGTTCTCGACGAGCGTCGAAATCGGCCCGGCGAGCGTCACGTGCAGCACGTCGTCCGACTGAAAGAGCGCGCTTGCTTGCGCCGTGCAACTGGCGAGACCGATGATCCAGGAAACGAGCAGATGGGCGATCTTCCGATTGCCGGCGCAGCAGATCGCATTTCCGTGGCAGATGGGCACAGGGAAAGATTACCGCGAATTCAGTCGCGCCCGTAAATCGACGCCATCAGAGGCGCCATCTTCCGGGTACCGACCATCGCGGTGGTCGTCAGCATGCCGGCCATCATCGCGCTGGAGACGCCGCAGGTCAGCGTGTCCTGGCCGGTCAGCCACAGACCGGGGATGCGGGTCCGCGGCCCGAGCCAATCCTGCTGCAGCCGCTCGGGCGTATGGTCGAGGCCATAGAGCTCGCCGTGTTGGTACCCGGAAAACCAGTTGGTCGACTGCGGCGTCGACACCTCGTAGTAATCCACCTTGCCCTCGAGCTGCGGCAGCTTGTCATAAAGGTGCTGCACCAGTCGTTCGCCGAGGGCCTGCTTGAACGCCTCGTATTCGTCACCCCGCTTGCCCCAGGTGCTGTCAGCCCACTTTTCGAACCATTTATAGGGCGCGGGCGCAACGATCTCGATCGTTGCCGTTCCCGGGTGGCGCTCTAGGTAGTTCGGATCCTTGGCGGACGGGAACGAGATATAGACGACAGGAAAAGGCGCGTCCCGGTCGTTAATGAAGCGCTCGACGGCTGCATCGTAATCATTATGCGGATAAATCCAGAAGTTGGTTCTCGGCAGACCGAGTTCGGCTGCCGTCTGCTGCAGCCCGATGTAGACGCCGAGATGTGCGAAACTGGGTTTGACCTTGCCGAGCAAGTCGTCGTAGCCGGACTCACGTACTGCGTCGGCGGGCAGCAGCCCCCGAAGCGTGTTGCCGATACCGGCTGCCGAGACCACGCAGTCGCAGTCGATACGGTGCCCGTCGGCCATCTCGACTCCGGCGACACGCCCACCCTCGAGCAGAATCTTACGCACGCGGGCATAGGTGAATACCTCGCCGCCCGCGTTGCGAATCTTGGGAATAATGGACTCGGCGATGCGCCAGCTGCCGCCAACCGGATAGTAGCCGCCGTACAGGTAATGCCGGGCGATGATTGCATGCACGATAAACGCAGACTGCTTCGGCGGCAGGCCCATGTCGCCCCACTGACCGCATATGACGGCGATCAGGTCCTTGTTGCGCGTCAGCTCGTTCAATACATCGTAGGTTTTGCGATACAGGTAATTGGGCTTCTTCCATCTGAGCACCGGACTGGCAATGGCCCGCTGCCACGGCCTCATGACGCGTTCCATCGCATGCGTCGACATTGCCCCGGACGCTTCGGCCAGCAGCCGCATGTAGTCGTTGATCGCCTGTTCCTCGCCCGGAAATTGCCGCACGAGATTGTCGCGGAACTCCCGCTTTCCTGCGACCGCGTTGTACACCCTGTCGCCGATATAGAAGCGGTCGTACTCGGCATCCATCGGTGCCCACTCGAGTTTGCCGCCGGACAGGTAGTCGAACATCAAACGCGTTCGCGTTCTCGCACCGACATCGCCGATGTAGTGCACGCCTACGTCCCATTCGTAGCCGTTGCGTTCGTATGAGTGGGTATAACCGCCCGCGGTGTAGTGTTGCTCGAGCACGCAGACCCGTTGACCGAGATCACTGAGCAATGCCGCCGTTGTCATACCGCCCATGCCGGAGCCGATGACCAGCGAGTCGTAATGCGCTGCAAGCCGACCCGGCCGATAGCGGCGCCCGATACGCAGCGAGCTCGCCTTCATGGCAGGCATCCCTAACCCAGCCTGCGCTTTAGCTCGGCGACCTCGGCTTCCAGCTTTGTTACGCGTTCGGCGAGTTTTTCCACAGCCGTGGGCGGCGACGGCGGCGAGTCCCCGACCGTGACCGTGCTCGGCGCGGCGGTCGAATCGACCGGGCCGCGGAAAACGTGCATGTATTCGGAATCTTTTCTGCCCGGCGTGCGCGGCAAGCGAACGACCAGCGGGTCACCGTCTCGTTCCATCAACGTCGTCAACACATCAACGACGGAGTCATTGTCGGCAAACGTGTGCAGCCTGCCGCTTCTTGCGCGAATTTCTCCCGGCGTTTGCGGGCCGCGCAATAACAGCAGGCAAACGATCGCGAGTTGCGCATCGTCGAACTGAAAATCGCTGTAACGCGTGTTGCAGAAACGCTGAGAATGTTTTTGCACACCACTGCGAAAACTTTCTTCGACACGGACGAGATGTTTTTCTTCCAGCTTTCGGACGGCACGCTGGACTTCGCCAGGCGTCAGCTTCATTACCGGGTTGCGCGACGACTTCTGGTTGCATGCGTTCGTCAGCGCATTCAGCGTTAGCGGGTACTGGTCCGGCGTTATCACGGACTTCTCAATCAGGCACCCGATAACCCGGGCTTCCTCGGCGCTGAACTCGGGAAACACTCGATGCTCTCCAACCGTCAGGGTCCGGCGAGCCGGACGGGGCACCCATGATCGGCGCTCAGCGCGTCGGTATCAAGCGCCACGTTCAGCGGCCAACGGGCTTCGATTCGCCTGTCGATTTTCGCCGGGTATTCGGGTGCCGGGCCGGCTACCGGTACCTGGCTCCTGCCGCGTGCCGAGCAAGCGATCGATCCAGAACTCGACGATCGCGTAATTCGAACGCACGTTCAGGTGATGTTCGAAGTGCAGCGCCCGCTTGTGCCGAAACCACCGGTAGCGATCGAGCCAGGTGCGGCGAAGGTGATAATGCTTGTGCAGGTACAGATGCAGCCAGAAAGCGAATGCGACGCCAACGGCGTAGCCGGCCAGCACCGCAAGCCCACCGAGTGCGAATACCAGCGCGCCGATCGCGGCGGCCGGGACCAGGTAATAAAACATGACGTAGGTTTCACTGTCGATGTATCGATCCGTTAGCAGCTCGTCTTTGCGGTACTTGGCGTGATGTCCAAGCGCGTGGTTTCGAAAGATCCTGCCGATCCGGTTGCGATGGCCGAAGAGCTTGTGAAGCACGGTCTGGACGATCGCCATGGCGTAATAGGTCAAAAATACCGTCGTCAGAAACAGTAGCGTGTACATATTTGCCTCCACCGGATATCGCGAGCCTCGATGCTCGCGCCGGTGAGGCGCGTCCGCCTGATCCTTGTCTTCGTCTTGAGTGATTATTTTCTGATGACCTCCACCATAGCGGCCTTGGATCAGCTACGCTTAGCCCAAACGGGAGGTAAACACTGATGAACAGACTGATAATTATTGTAAGCGGCTTGTTCGCGCTAAACGCCTGTACCCCGGCCGCGCCGCCTGCCGATCCATCGGCGATAACGTCACGCTCCGATGCCTGGGAGGCAGCCCTGAATGCCCAGGACATCGATACGCTGGTGTCGATGTACACCGACGATGCGCGGGTCATGCCGCCCGGTATGCCGCTGGCGAGCGGTACCCAGGCGGTCCGTGACGCCTTCAGCGGCATGATCGCAGCGGGCTTCACCGGCACTTTGACGCCGGTCGAGACCCGGGTTGCCGGCGATATCGGTTACAACGTCGGCACCTTCGAACTGACGATGGGCGACGGTACCGTGTCGACCGGCAAGTTCACCGAGACCTGGGAGCGTGGCGATGACGGCGTCTGGCGAATCTCGAACGACATCTGGAATGACGACGCCCCGGCTGCGTCCTCGATGGGCGACAAGAGCCATCTCGTCATCGTTCATGAGGTCGAGGACTTCGACCACTGGATCGCCGCCTGGCGAGGCGACGACAGCCGGCACATGCTGTTCGAGGCCAACGGCGCGGCTCATGTCCACACGCTGCAAAATCCGGACAACCCGAATCAGATCGCGCTGATCGTCAGCGTCGAGGACCAGGAAGCGTTGTTCGAGATGATCGAGTCCGACGAGGGGCAGGCGGCAGCCGCCGAGGACGGCGTCAAAATGGATACGCTGACCATGCTGGTGGAAGTGAAATAGCACAGTCCGCACCTGCGGGCGTTGTTTTCCAGCAATGAAATAGTCGGTTGGTCATGCTGACCAACCGACTTTTAATCTTTGAACGGTCGTTCAGTCCGGATAGGTCGCGTCGACGATCGTCAGGTGATACGTAACGTCCAGCGAAAAGCCGTAACCGGAAGCCGTTACCTGCACCTTCATGGTGCCCGCTGCCAGCGGCGCGCTGAAATAATACTGACCGACGTCGGCTGCCGGATAAACACCAGGCGCGTATCCGAAGATGCCGTTGCGCGGCACGACGGCAGCGAACGGCTTGCTCGCCCCGAAATGCGATGCCGCCGTCATGTCCACATCGTTGATCTGGATACTGCGCTGAAAACCCTGCCCTGCGTAGGCGCCATTGCCATTGATGAAATCGACGGTATCGGCAAGGCAGTCGCCGAGATCATTGAACGGCGGCGCTGCCTCGAACGTGCAGCCGACATTGATCAGCGGAATAAACACCTGCGCACCCGCCGGAACAGTGCAACGGCGAGTGGATTTTCCGCCCGCGTTGCCAGCGAGAAACCAGACGTCGCCGTGTTGCCCCAGCGCACAGTAGCCGCCGGTCTTGTCGTACAGCGGACTGTGATTCTTCGGCAGTGAAAATGCCCACTGCCACCAGGCAGCCTGCAGGTCGGGATATGGATCATCGTCTGCCACCGCTGCCGGTGCCAGAAAGAAAAATAGCACCGCAAACGGCGCCATTCGGAATTTGTAAGTCGTCATTGTCAACTACTCCCTTGGTAGTCTCAGCGTGGCCAAAACCACGGCGCGAATATAGAGAAAAATCCAGGGGGAAGGACGACAATATTTTCGCGGCATGCGCGGCAAAAATTGCCGAACTGGCACGAACTATGCTTTCGTGAATTCTGCGCGCAGGGGAGCCGCGCCGGCCCGGCTACCAGACGTTGGAACCGTCCGGGAAATCCTTTCGCTGCGGCCGCACCACGCAAAACCGCTGCCCCGTCGGCGCTTCCATGACGACCCAGGTCTTGACCTTGCCGATTCGTTTCGCGCCGAGCTTCTCGAGCCTCGCCACCTCGGCGTCGATGTCGTCCGCTTCGATGTCGAGGTGCACGCGGCTCGGGTGATCGACCGACTGCACCTCGATGTGCAGTTCGTCAGGGGCGGTATCCAGCATGATGTAATTGCCTTCCGCCGGGTCGTCCGAGCGATGCACGCGATAGCCGAGCGCCTCGCCCCAGAATCGCGCCGCCTCGTCGAGATCGTCGGTGCGGCAATCGATGATGAAGCCAGCCAGTCTGCTGCGGTGCATTTCGGTATCCTCAGTCCAAGGTGACGATAATCTTGCCGCGGGCCCTGCCCGTTTCGGAATAGCGCATCGCCTCCGCGATATCGGCCAGCCTGAATTCTCGGTCGATGACCGGCTTCACCGACCCTGCCGCCATCAGCTCAGCCAGGTACGCGAGGTCCTCCTGCCGCAGCTGTGCCAGCATAGAGACCATTTGCTGTTCGACAAACGGCGCAAGGATCATAGTCGTTACCGGACCCTTCAGCGGCGCGATCCAGTTGCCCTTTTCGCCGCCGACGAGCACGAAGATGCCGTCATCTTCCAGTACAGCGGTATTTGCCCTAACCGCATGGTTACCGACGTTGTCGACGATCAGGTCGTAGCGCTCGTCCCTTTCAGTGTAGTTGTCCCTGGTGTAGTCGATGACATGATCGGCGCCGATCGAGCGGACCAGTTCGACGTTGCGTGAGCTGCAAATGCCGGTGACCTCGGCGCCGAGCGACTTTGCGATCTGCACCGCAAACGTTCCGACGCCGCCGGATGCGCCATTGATCAACACTTTCGAACCCTCACCGACCTCGCCGTAATCCCTGAGCGCCTGCAGCGCCGTGACCCCGGCAATCGGTACCGCGGCAGCCTCGGCGAAACTGATGTTTGCCGGTATGTGCGCAATCGCTCGCGACTCCCGAACCACGACGTATTCGCCGAATGCGCCAGTCCTGCCGCCGAACACTTCGTCGCCGACGTCGAATTTCGACACCGCGCTCCCGACCGCCTCGACGACGCCGGCAAAATCGACGCCCAAACGCTGCTCCTTAGGCGACCCGATGCCCGAACCGAGCCGCATGATGTACGGGGACCCGCGCATGTAGTGATAATCGAGCGGGTTGACCGAGGCCGCCTTGATCCGGACCAGCACTTCGTCTGCTTGCGGCACGGGCTTCTCGAGTTCAGTAATCTCGAGCACATCGGCTGAACCGTAGCAGCGATAGACGGCGGCGTTAAACGGGTCTTTAGTGCCTGGCTCGAGCGGCGTTGACGGGCAAGGCGAGGTATAACTGAGCACAATGGCCAGGCCGGAAACGGCCAGAATCGAAATGACCAGAGCGATGCGCAGGATTCTTCGCAGGCGATTCATAAAGTATTCCGACAGCTTTTTGAGCGATAGCCAGCCCGCACCGTGCGGGCATGGTCTGGACCGATGAAGGCCTGTGTGGCTTACAACAATAGCAGTCTAACGAACCTTACTTTGGATGACGAACCCAGCATCGTTGTCATTTATGGTACGGCGCCGTCCGGTAAAAAAACTCGCCTGTCGATATTCGCTACGCCGTCGATCAGGCCACGGGCGGTTGGCCGTGCGGAATCGACAAACTCATTGTTGATGCCCTGGATCGCGCTGACCGCTCGCCGCTTCATCACGCGGACCTGCAGCCACCCACAGGCACACCGGCTCCGACACGAACGTGACAAACGGTTGCCGAATTTTCTTACAGAATTTGAACGTCGGCACCCTCGTTTCAAATCGTTCTAAGGCTAACTCCTTGTCACAAGGGGGGTGGCATGAACCTTGCTTTATTCTGGGTGCGCTTCTCCCTCGGCTCAGCGCGTGACAAATCAGAGCCGAGACCAGTCAACGCGCAGTCCGATTGCCCGATGACACGTTAACCCGGCGCGCTTCGGACATAAAAATGGCCCCTCACGAAAGGGGCCGTTTTTGTGTCTGGAGCGGGAAACCCAGCGCGCTAGATGCCCCGAATACGCGTGCGCTGGACGGGCTGCGCGATGAACCACCGCAGATTCAAACAGATCGACACGGTATTAACCCGGCGCGCTTCGGACATAAAAATGGCCCCTCAGAGAGGGGCCATTTTTATGTCTGGAGCGGGAAACCGGGTTCGAACCGGCGACCTCA
>JBFIQH010000099.1:0-10494 GCA_041609735.1 Woeseiaceae bacterium
AGGCCGTCGCTGATTTTCAGCACCAGCGAATTCTCGTACTTGTCGAGGTCACCGTCGGCATAAGCGATGTGCCACAGTGTGCCGACAATGGCTTCTTTTTCGACATCAGTCAGGTGATTGTGCAAGAGTTGGGTGAACTCGATCAGCGAAACGAGATCCTTGGCGTCAGTTCGCGCAGCATCAATAAGAGCCGATGCGTCCTGGTCATCCAATCGGAATTCCGATCTCGCGTGTTCAACGATTCGTGCGAGTTCCGCGGCGTCGAAATCGCCGTCCGCGAGAGCAACGTCCACCATTAATACAGCCGCAGCGTGTCGAAGCGTCTTTTCACGGGCTTCGCTGCCGTCGTCGTCTGTTTTCGCCGTGCCCAGCGATTCTGCAATTTGATCGAAAATCCTTCGCAGCATCAGGCGCCCCGTACTCGACAATAGCGACAGATCGCAGGAGATCGATACGCGGTGTTCGGCTGCTGAATCGACATGAGTCTATTGTGTTTACTCGCTCTTGCCGGCCTCGTTCATTTCGGCGCTCGACGCGGACTCTCGCAGGGATTGTGCCTTGTTCGTGCGAAAGGTTTCGTGCACGGCAGCTGCTATGCGCGAGTGGTCCCAGGCCGAGTTGAATTTGAGTACATTGGACAACAGCGCTGCAATATACGATGGATCTTCAGGCGCATCGCCTTGGACGATCGTCAGGGAGTTCATCATGTTGCGAACGTTGCCCATGTATTTCTGGCAGATGAAGCCTTCCTCGGGCCGACAGGAATACAGCGAGCCGCTCTTGAAAAACACCGCATCGTCAGCGAGTTCAGGCGCGTAGGCATAGCGGTAGCGGCGCTTCGTGAGGTACAGATATTTCTTCATCTGCAGGCTCGACCATTCGTCGACGAGCCGGCCTTGTTCCAGTTTGAATGCGAAACGGGCAAGTTCCCGCGGGGTCGCGAAAGACACGGTGCCAGGAACCTTACGCTTGGAATTCGTTGTCCAGAACGAGCCCTGCTGGATGTTCTTTGTATCGAGCCCGGCCGCTTCGAGCGGCTCCGTGACGACGGCGAGGGCAAGCTTTGCCAGCTCCGCCTTCGGGGTTTCCGCAAAAAAGCGCTGGCTCTCCTCAAAACTCTTCGGATACTCGCTGCCGAAGTGTCGGATCAGCATCGCCTCGCGCCAGATGATCGTTGCCGCGCCGTTGGCCGAAGCGGACATGGCGTGATCCAGCCATTCGCTGAGGCGAAACGCATCTTTCTGGTTGATGACCGAGTACAGGTTACGCTTCAGCGACGGGTCCCACTTCGGCACCTTGTGAATTTCATTGCTGACCCAGTCTCCGGCCGGCGAGACAGATTCCCGCAGCACACGCGCACGATCCTCGATATCCGGAAAGTTTTCCGCGAGCACGTGAAACAGCGCCGCCATGCAGATGATCTTGCCGACGCTGCCGACGTTCTGTTTCAGGTCGGGCCGCAGGCCGGCCCAGCGCAGCTTGTCCGGGTCGCCGATGTCGACGAGCACCATCGCGTAGCTGGGGTCGCGGTTCTTCAATGCTTTCGCGAGAAAAGCACCGAGCTCCGGATCTTCGGGCAATGCATCGAAGTCCGGACCGTCGTAATCGAGCAGCTGCAGGTGAATCTCATCGACGCCCCACAGCTGACCCGCGGCCAGCTTGGATGCGCCCGGTGTCTGCTGCGCAATCTGGAACCCTTCGAGGCGGCGAATACCGGATTCGTCGAGGCCGTCAAGCGGGTAAGCCGCGGCACCGCCGGAATAAATCAACAGTGCTGCTGCAGCCAGGAAAAACGGCAGTCGCAAATTTGCAGTCGGCATAGTCACGTTCCCGGTGGTTCATCGAAGGCGACGGGCATGTCGCCCGGCACTGGTTCTGCGGCGTCCGGCCGCAATGATTTGAGCAGGGCATCGGCCGATCCGCTGCCGCGCTCAACGAGTGGGCGGATCTGGAACAGCGTCAGCTCTCCGTCGACAAAACCGAACTCGATGTCCCACGGCCGTTCGGTGCCGTTGTCGTCGAGCACGGGCTCGTACTTGTTGTTCACTTCGACCGCCAAAGCCCGCAATTGCTCCACTTCATCGTCGGTCAGTACGCGGCCGGCTGGCGCTGGTACCAGGTCGACACCGCCCGTCGGCGAAATCCTGCGCTGGTACGGTGATTTGGCCTCCGAGATCACGTCGATCGAGGCCCGTGTGATGGCCAGCGTTTCGGCGGCTTCGCCGGCGACGGCGCCGCCGACACCCCAGGCGGCCGACGTCGTCAGGCCGCGGCGCGACCGGTCGTACAGGTTCGTCGTGACGAGCACGCCGGACTTCGTCGCCGGCACGCTCTTCATCAGCAGCACCGACGCATAGATCCGCTCCGGATTCGACAGTACGCTCGAACGCCAGGCGAGTGCACGCGGGCTCAGGACCGAGGACCAGACGCGCGGCACGGCACGCAACTGCGCCTCGGGGTCGACGATGTTCGGCAGCGTCTCGTTGAGGCCCGCGCCGGTAAACTGCGGCAAGTCCTCGACGTTCGTGTCGGATCGGACGAAGACACCGTATGTTCCAGGCTCTCCGAACTGCTCGGCCTGCAATTGACGCAGCCTGTCAGCAACGTCCTCTGATAGCGTCAGAGACTCGATAGCACGCCGGACGTGTGCGAGTTCCGCGTTAAAATCCTCCTCCGACAGCGAGCCGCGTTTGCGTCCCGCAAAAGCGCCGGCAATGCGTTGCGACAGGCCGGCAGCCTCCAGGTGGGCGGCGTAAACGCCGAACGGTACGGCGATAGCCGGCGCGACGCGACCGGGAAACAGGCGATTCAGTTCGCCGAGATTGGCCGCCTTCGGGCCAACGACCTTGCCGGACAGCTGGCGCCCGATCTGGTCCAGCGTCAGCAGGCGCGTCCGGTTGAGCTGCGGAACCGGAACCGTAATGCTGTGCATTGCCGGTGCGTCCTTCGCTGCCGACTGGCCGTCATCGCGCTGCAATAGCACGTCACCCTCCGAACTGACGACCAGCATGACGCGTTCGCCGGCGAGCGGCTCGAGCGTTTTGACGACATCGAAGTCGATCGCGACGTTCGGTATGCCGAAATTACGCGCCAGCAGCTGCACGTGCGACAGCGCGTTACCTTCGCCCAGCGTTAGTATTCCCGCGACCGGCGAGAGCTCTGCGATCGTCTCAGGAATGACGGCGATGTCGCCGCGCGAGAGCATCGTGCCCTCCAGTTCCTCGATCGTTTCAAAAATGCGCAATGTACCGCGCGCAATGCCCGGGTTCAGCGCAACGGCAGCGCCTACCGCTTCGCCGTTGATTTCGACGACGCTGCCGGACAGGCGGTCAAGATCGCGAGAGAGTGACCGCAGCACATCGCCGAGCACCCAGAGCGGGGACCCGCGCAACAGATCGTCGCTGAAGCGTGCCGCGCGATGATCGAGAGCCGTGTAGCGAATCAGTGCTTCGGCGAACGTGTGCCGCACCGTGCCGATCGCCCAGCCCGGTACGCGTTTCAGCCGTGCAACCCGGTCCCGGTATTCGTCGAGCGTCAAGCGTGGACCCGGTGCGTAGCCCGGCAGCCCCGACGCCGACGCGCGCTCGCCGGCGGACAGAAACCCGGACGCGTAGCCGCAATCGAGTATCGAGTCCGCGAGAGCAAGCAGGTCGCTGCGTGTCGGGGTGGTGGATTTCCTGGCGTCGACGTACGCGAGCTGCACCTCGGAGTCCAGTTCGCGAAGCGCGTCCAGCAGCGAAAGGCGGGTTGCCGGCGGCAACGTAGCGAACGTGTCCGAGCGCGCGCGCGCCATTGCACTGCACAGGCGGTGGACGCGCTCGGTCGGCGGTTTGCCGAGCGCTTCCCGGACGAGAGCACTGAACACGTCGCCACCAGGACTGCGGCCCAGGCGTTGCAGCACCGTTTCGATTCGGGATTTGCGGCCTGACGGACCGTAGAGCGTGTCGAGATCGGTCGCCAGTTCCAGCGCCATTGTTTTGACGTCGTCGCGCCGCTGGCGTTCTGCCCAGCGCCGCAGTTTTCCGGACGTTGCCTGGCTCGGTGACGCGTGAATTTCCGCGCGCCAGCGATCCGCTGCCGGCTCCAGCTCGGCAAGCTGGATTGCCTTGCGGCGCACCTTGCGCGCCAGGTCGTTATCATCGCCGTGCGGAATCGTAGCGGCTGCCTCGCGCACCAGCAGGAAGTTGTCGAGGGCCCAGTCCGTGTCCGCCAATAGCTGCGTCAGCAGCCGCCGACCCGTCTTTTCTTCGTCTTCTATCTGCAGTCGGCCGCGGTAGGCGTTCGCGCGATGCAGTACCCAGCCGTCATCGATATCGACGAGGTAGCGTTCCAGCGGCAGCTGGCGCAGCCTCTGTTGCCGGGCGGCCGCGTCGAACAGTTCGTCGAAATCCATGGCCGCAAAAATGGTGCCGACGTACCAGCCGAGGTTGGCCAACCGCTGACGTGCCGGCGAATACTCGGCATGCTGGCGGCCGCCGCCATGGTCGCGGCAGGCGTAGGCGACCGGGGGCTGGACGGTCCCGTCGTTGCAGAACCAGCGAATTCTGCTGTACGGACCCCGTTGATTTTCCCGCATTTCCTGTACAATCCGCTTCGCTTCGGCCACGGCTTCGGGCGCCGGAGGATCGAGTGGCGCAGCAACTGCGCGAAATCCCGCAAGGCAAATCAGCAAGGCGATTGAACGACCGCGACTTCTCAATGGTCGATTACCAGAATGACTAACAATGATCATGTATCGGATGGTCCCCGCTACGAGCGATTTTTGCGCTTGTTCGCCGACGTGCACCCACGCGAAGGCGCGACCAGTCTAATACTTGTCGCCAACATATTCCTGATCCTTGTCGCATTCTATCTGGTCAAGCCGGTGCGGGAAGGCTGGCTTGCCGTGACGGAAATCGGCGATCTCACGAAACTCGAGATCAAGGCATACTCCGCGTTTGCGCAGAGCATCCTGTTGCTCGGCATTCTGCCGTTCTATGCGCGGTTAGCGGCGAAATGGCATCGCGATCAACTCATCCTGCGCGTTGGCATCCTGTTCGGCGTGCTGCTGTTTGCGTTCTGGTTGTCGCAGCCCGGCATGCTGCTCGGGCATACGCCGGTATTCGGCATCCTTTTCTACCTGTTCGTCGGCATTTTCAGCGTGACGCTGGTGGCGCAGTTCTGGGCGTTCAGCTCCGACGTTTACGGTGCGGTGCGCGGCGCGCGGTTGTTTCCGCTGGTCGCCGTCGGTGCGGCACTCGGCGCGACGCTCGGCTCGTGGCTGGGGCAAAAGCTGGTGTCGCTGCCGCAGATCGACGCATTCGACCTGATTCTCTTCGCACTGGTGCCGCTCGGTGCGTCACTCGGATTCGCGATGTGGACGCACAAGCGGGGCACGTACGGCGATCCGTCGAGCTGGACGACGGATCGCTGGGAGCAGCCCGCGGCACCCGAAAACGACGGCCCCTACAACCTGATTCTCAAGCATCGCTACCTGAGCGCAACCGCGGTCATGATCATGGTGTTCACCTGGGTGGTGACGAGCGGCGACAATATCTTATTCGGCATCGTGCAGAGCACGCTGAGCGAGGATCTCGCCCACCTGCGTGAGGATCCGCGCGCATTCAACCTGGCGATGCAGGAAGCGACGGCGGCGTTTTACGGTGACCTGTATTTCTGGATCAATCTCGTCACGCTGGTGCTGCAGGCATTCGTCGTATCGCGGATACTGCAGGCCGGCGGCATGCAGGCATTGCTGTATACAACGCCGTTCATTTCGCTGGCCGCTTACGCGTCGATGGCGTTCGTGCCTATCCTCGGACTGATAAAGATCCTGAAGGTCGCCGAGAATTCGAGCACGCTGTCGATTCATAACACGGCCCGCCACATGTTGTGGCTGCCGACGTCGAAGGAAATGCTGTACCAGGCGAAGCCGACGGTCGACACGCTGTTCGTGCGGCTCGGCGACGGTTTGGCAGCGCTGACCATCCTGATTGGAACCCGGGTGTTCAGCCTGTCGTACACCGGGTTCGTCATTTTCAACATTCTGCTCGTTCTGGTCTGGATCGGGCTGAGCACATACCTGCAGCGAGAACACCGACGCTGGAACCAGGCTGCGCAGATTCCGGCCGCCAGGACGAGCTCCTGAACCTGCAAGGGAAACGCACCATGAAAAACTTTCTTCTCGTCCTGACATTGTCGTTACTGGGGCCCGCGGCCAGCGCAAAGGACGACTGGGTGCCGCTCTACGACGTCGTCGATGCGGAGCTGCAGCAAAGCCTCGAGCTCCGGCTCAGGCAAAACCCGGAATGGGCGCGACTGATCGCGCGCAGAAAGATGGCTATCGGGCTTGTCGACCTGAGCGGCGATACGCCGCGCTTTGCCCGCGTCAACGGCAACCACATGATGTATGCGACCAGCCTGCCGAAAATTGCCATTCTCGTTGCCGCGTACGTGGCAATCGAGGACGGCTCGCTGCAGGAGACCGAAGAACTTCGCAAGGACCTGGGCGACATGATCCGCGTGTCGAGCAACCCCGCGGCGACGCGCGTACTCGACGCTGTCGGCATGAAAAAGCTGCAGGCTGTGATGAAGGATCCGAAATACGGCTTTTATGACGAGAAGCGCGGCGGTGGCCTGTGGGTCGGTAAGCGCTACGCCGCGGCGGGGCCGCGCGTCGGCGATCCGCTGTACAACATTTCTCACGGTGCGACCGCGACGCAGGTCTGCCGAGTGTTTTACCTGCTCGCCAGCGGCCGGCTGATCAATCCCGAACGTTCCGCAATGATGCTGGAGGACCTCGCGGATCCGCATCTGCACCACAAGTTCGTATCGCAAATCGAAGCGCGCGCCCCGGACGCCCGGATGTATCGCAAGTCCGGCACCTGGAAGCAGTGGCACGCGGACGCCATCATGGTGCAGGGATCACGCTGGCGCGACTACATCCTCGTCGGGCTCGTCGAGAGCAGCAACGGCGAAAAGATACTGCGGCAGGTATTGCCGGCCATCGAAGAAATCATCGTGCCGCCGGAATACGCTGACGACGAATTGTAGCGTTTGCGGACGACGTGCCGAGCGTCAATTGTTGGCGAGGTTTTCGGCGAGTGTCTTGAGCGCGATCTGGCCGAAGTAGACGTCGCCACGCGCCAGTGAATTGACCGCGGGTATCAGGCGCGTCGTCATGTAGTCCTTGACGATAGAGCCGGATGCACCCGCCTGCACGATCGGCACGATATAGGCTTCGTCGTTGTGCAGCGTCAGTGTCAGGATCCTGCAGTCCGGCTTCGCATGGTGAATACGGCGCACGAGGTCGAGTCCGTTCAGTCCGGGTTCGGTCAGGTCCCTTATCACAATGTCCGGAGAAGCATCGACAATAAGGTCGAATGCCTGCTTCGCGTCGGATGTCTCGCCGACGACGTCGATGCTCTCGTCGCTTTTCAGCAGGCGCGTGATTTCTTCGCGTGCTTGCTCATGCGTGTCGACGACGAAGATGCGCGTAAGTTCTCTCATAGCAGTCGGTGCGCAAAAAAAGGGCCGGGGGGGCGCCCCCGGCCTAGTCTCTTGGCTGGAGAAAAAGCCGGATCAGGGTCTGAACTGCTGCGTTGTCATTGTCAGCGTGTAGTGAACCGCCTCCGACTGCATGTTGGTGACCTCGATACTGTAGGTTCCTGCAATTGCGGATGGCACCACGACCATCGGTCCCTTCAGCGTCGGTACCGACGTGCCGACCAGGACACCGTTAGGATCGTAAACGTCGATCGTCACCAGGTCGGTCAGCGTGCCGCGCAATCCGACAACGATCGCGACCGTTGCACTGTCGGCAACCACCGAGAAGCGGTCTTTGCCGCCGGAGTTCGTCCGGCCCGATTGGCCCTGCATGTCATCGTTGGTCGACTTGCTGTCGTAGTCGTCGTCGATTCCGTCGTTGTCATCATCCGAGTCGTCATCATCGTACTTGCCGTCGTTGTCGTCGTCGGAGTCGTCGTCGTCACTCTTGCCGTCATCATCGAAGTCGTCGTCGTCTTTCTTCCTGACGGTCACAGTTACGGTGGCCGAGGCCGGGTTGCCGTGATCATCCTCGATCGTGTAGTCAAAGCTGTCGGTGCCCGTGAAGCCCTGATTCGGCTGGTAGGTGATAGTGTTGTCGGCGTTGATGGTTGCCTGGCCGTTCGATGGCGAGGTCACCGATACCACCGTCAGCGGATCGTTTTCGGGATCCGAATCATTGACGAGCACGTTGATCGTGACAGGCTTGTCTTCCGTCGTTGTTGCGCTGTCGTCGCCGGCGGTCGGTCCCGCGTTTTGAACCGGCTCGCGGCAGAATTCCAGCGCCCATTCGTCGACGGTGTCGGGCAGGATCAGGTCCGGGAACGAGTCGGTAACGGTCAGCGTCCACGATCCGTTACCGTTCTGACCGGTGAACGCGGCGAGCGCGTCGAGTGGCTGGAAGACGCCACCCGTGTTCCAGTCGTTACAGGTGACCGGAGCCGCGCCGTCGTCATCAAAGTTGACGTCGAACCCGGGTTTCGGATCCAGTGAGCAATTGTCGTCATCGTCCAGGCGAATCGTCGTGCCGGCCGGGCTCGTCAGCGTGAAGTCGAGGTCGCCCGAATAGTTCGTTGAGCCCTTCAGGTTAACGACGTTGACGTCGAAGACGCTGTCCTGACCCGAGACCTGTGCAGTCGTGACCGAGGCGGCGAGACCAAGACCGAGATCGGATGCGATCTGGCCATTCACGGCATTGACATCGGCGGTATAGGTCTCGCACAGCGGCGGAGGGCCGTCGTTGGCGCAGCTGAAGACTTCGACGTTGTCCACATACCAGCCGTCGACGCCGTTACACCCGTCCTGGCCGAATTCCCAGCGCAGGCGGACGGTGTCGCCGTTAGCTACGCCGAGTGCCGGATGCTCGAGGTCGATCTGCGACTGGCCCCATACGTTGCTGCCGTCAATCGGGTTGCTGCCATCGAACGAGGGTTCACCGGCCTTCGGGTTTGTGTTCTGGTCCGCGATCCCCTGCAGCGTCGAATTGTAGGGATTGTGGATGAAGGCGCCTGCCGGGACGAGCGTCCACACCGCGTTACCGAGCAGGTCGGTCTCGTTGTTGATGTTAATCAGCACGTTGCCGCCGTCGTAGGTGGCCTCGGTGATGAAGTAGTGCTCGAAGACCAGCTGGCTGCCGTCGGCATTGACGGTGATCGGCGGGCTCTCGAGGAATTCGACCGCCGACTCGTCGTCGTCGGCGCAGTTGCCGTAATCGCGGCGATTCTCCTGGAACATGACGGTTCCCGTCTGTCCTTCAGGCAGCGTTGGCGATTCCGTAGAGGAGCGCAGGCGCCAGGGCAGTGTGTCGACGGTGGCGATGTTGTTCGCCCGCTCGATGCCGACGAGCCAGCCGTCAGAACCGCTTTCCCAGTCTTCCTGGTAAATCGTGTTGACGGTTGCGCCGTTACACATCGGCGCAGGCGTCAGGTCCAGCGGCGCGACAAACCCGCACTGCTGGGCCACGTCGTTGCGCATCTCGACCGCCGCTATGGCGTTGGAAACCTGCAGGCAGTCCGATTCGGTAATGACTTCCCCGGACAGCTCGAGCGTCGGATCGATCGTGTCGTCGTTGCTGCCGAGAAATCCGGTGGCGTTCTCGCCATCGGTGACGAGCTTCGTCAGGTTGATGCCGACCAGGTCGCTGCAGGCCATCTCGAGCGAATCTGCGTTGTCGTTGAACGACGACGACGGCGTGTTGTAGATGGCATTGGCGCGCCAGAATATGTGCGCAGCCTTCGTAAGGCCGATACCGTTTACCGTGACCGGGTTTGCGAACGGTGTGCCATCGTCCTTGAGGTCCAGCGTATTGCCGTCGACCAGGAATGCAAACGCGCGATTATTGATCGCCGAGTTCACGTGCACGCCGCCGGCGTCGCTGGCATCGCAGTGATAGCGAGCCGAGCTGACATGGCCCGGGTCGCCAAAGAAAAGGTTGCCGGCTGCACAGCTCGGGTTCCACATGTCGCGAATCGCGCCATCACCAAACGACGGCAGGCCGGAGAAAGCAAATGCGTCCTCGCCGATCAGCCAGCGGATCGACTGGTCGCTGCTCGGGAGTTCGCTGGTGAATTCGGAACAGACCGATTCGTCCTGTGAGCGAGGTCCATTGTTTCCGGTCGCGGCCGTGCCCTCGATGCCTTCGCGGTTGTTGATCAGGTCGACGACCTCGCCGAAGATGTCCGAATACGACTCGTTCAGCGCACCAGACTGGTAGGAGTAAATCAGGCCGCTGGTTTCCTGCGTATAGGCGTGCGCCCATTCGTGAACGACAACGTCGTCAGTCGACGTGCCGGTGCAGTAATTCGTCGACGTGCCGTTCCAGTTGGCGTTAGGGCAGACGATTGTCGGATCGTTGTTGACGGTAATCATGACGGCATCGTTGCCGTCCCACGAGCGGTAGCTGCCGCCGCTCAGGTTGTAAAAGAGGTTATAGGCGTAGCCTGCACCAGAGATCTCGTCTTCATGGGCCGG
>JBFIQH010000100.1:0-10459 GCA_041609735.1 Woeseiaceae bacterium
GCAGCCCACCGTAGATCAGGCCGACGATGACCGTCAGCGCCGCAATCGCGGACAGTGCTGCCTCATTTTCAGTGAGCCAGCGAACGAGGGAATCGACTATTTGCACGCGTAATAACTTCTTGTTTTTGTGTGCGAAGTATAGACCAGTTACCAGACACAAACATGCATCGGCACGATCCACGCCATTGATAGCAAAGAAACCGGCCCCATGTTTTGCGACTGCTATTGGAGGTCATCATGCAAGCCATTCGACGCGCCACCGATCGCGGCCGCGCCAGCCTCGGCTGGCTCGACAGCCGCCACAGCTTTTCTTTCGGCCAGTATTACGACCCGCAGCACATGGGGTTCGGGCCGCTCAGGGTCATCAACGAGGACTGGATCCAGCCGGGCCAGGGCTTCGGCATGCACGGCCACCGGGACATGGAGATCATCACCTACATCATCGACGGTGCGCTGGAGCACAAGGACAGTATGGGCAGCGGTTCGGTCATTCGCCGGGGCGACGTGCAGCGCATGTCGGCCGGTACGGGCGTCATGCACAGCGAGTTCAATCACTCCGGCGAGACTATCGTGCACCTGTTGCAGATCTGGATCCTGCCGCAGCGTGCCGGCCTTACGCCGAGCTACGAGGAGAAGTCATTCGACGAAGCGTCGAAGCGGGGCCGGCTGCGGCTGATCGGCTCGCAGGATGCGCGCGAGGGTACGGTGACGATTCATCAGGACGTCGATCTTTATGCTGCTGTTCTCGATACCGGGCAAACCGTCGAGCACGCGCTCGCCGCGGGCCGCAAAGCGTGGCTGCAGCTGGTCCACGGGAGCGTCGAGCTGAATGGCGAGGCGCTCGGGGCAGGCGACGGTGTCGCCATCGACTCCGACGGAAAGCTCGTCATCACCGCAATGGCGGATGCCGAAGTACTGCTCTTCGATATGGGATAATGTCTGGTCCGAAGCAGCTATTTCGTCGAGGATCGGTCATGAGTTACCAGGAAGCGTTGCCGCCGGACTGCGCGGGCAAATCCGGCGCGATTGAGTTGCGCATTGAGCCGCGCGAACGGGACATCGGCGAGTTTACCGTTCGCCGCGCGCTGCCGGCGCGTGAGCGGCGCATGGTCGGCCCTTATATTTTTTTCGATCACATGGGACCGGCCGAATTTCCACCCGGCAAAGGCATCCAGGTCCGGCCGCACCCGCACATCGGTATTGCGACGATCACCTACCTGTTCGAAGGCGAGATCATGCACCGCGACTCCCTCGGCTACGTGCAACCGATTCGAGAAGGTGCCGTCAACCTGATGACGGCGGGGCGCGGCATCGTCCACTCGGAACGGGCAGGCGATGACCTCGACAAGCATTCTCGGCTGCACGGCATACAGTCCTGGATGGCCCTGCCGGACGGCCAGGAAGAAATCGACCCTGCGTTCGTACACTACCCGGCGGACACGCTGCCGGAGCTCGACATCGATGGCAGCAGGATTCGCATCATCATCGGCGAGGCCTACGGCAAGGCGTCGCCGGTAACGTGCTTTTCCCCCATGCTGTACCTCGAATGCCGGTTCCAGAAAGGCGGCACCCTGACTCTTCCGGATTCGTACGCGGAACTCGCCGCGTACATCGTTTCCGGCAACGTGACGATTGACGGCGATTCCTACACCGAAGGCGTACTTGCCGTTGCAGCGAGCGGCGCGAGCGTTACGCTGACAGCGAACGAAGACAGCCGCGTCATGGTCATTGGCGGCGACCCGGTCGGCAAACGCAAGATCTGGTGGAATTTCGTGTCGAGCTCCGACGAACGCATGGAGGCCGCGAAAGCAGACTGGAAAGAGGGACGCTTCGGCAAGGTCCCGGGTGATGATGAATTCATTCCTTTGCCAGACAAGTGAACGGGCGACTCGACATGTTCAGGATGCTACGGAGTAATCGAAAAGAGCCGGAATGCTGGAAACAGCAAGCATAGCGCTGGCGACATTCTTCGCGACGATCGGGCCGCTCGATGTCGCCGCAGTCTTCGCCGTACTGACCGGCAACTACGACCCGGTGCGGCGTCGCTGGTGCGCGGTACGCGGCGTACTGCTGGCGACCGCCATCCTGCTGTTGTTTGCGCTCGCCGGCGAAGTCATGCTGAACGTGTTCGGCATTTCGCTGGCGGCATTGCGCACGGCGGGCGGAATCCTGTTGCTGCTGATCTCGATCGAAATGGTCTTCGCACGCTCGTCCGGCGCCACGTCGACGACAGACGAGGAAGAGAAGGAAGCCTCGACGCGCGAAGATATTGCGGTTTTCCCCGTTGCCACGCCATTGATTGCCGGCCCCGGGGCGATGGGCGCCGCGATTCTGCTGATGGCAAGCGCCGAAGGTAATGTGGTTCACCAGGTGATCGTCGTCGGCAGCCTGCTGACGATGCTGGCGCTGACGCTGGTCTCGCTGTTGCTGGCCGGCCAGCTGATCCGCTTTCTCGGACTGACCGGGCTCAACGTCATCAGCCGCATCATCGGTGTACTGCTCGCGGCACTGGCCGTGCAGTTCATCTTCGACGGCATTTCGGACAGCGGCCTGTTCTGACGCTCGCGGGCTTGCCGGCGCGCCGCGGCCGCGCCCGGCATCCCTAGTCCAGGTCCGGCAGGATGCCGTGCAGCACCAGCAGGTAAAAGCTAACGATCCCGACGATCTTGTCGTTGTCGACAACGGGCGCATGGCTGATGCTGAAATTCTTGAACAGCCGCGCGCAATAGCGAATATCCATATCCGGCCGCACTGTCAACACCGGCTTCGCCATGATTTCGTAAACATTGACTCGCTCCGGCGCACGGTCGTTGGCAAGAACCTCTTTTGCGATATCGGAAAACAGCAGCAACCCGAACTCGTCGTGCTCGTTGCGCCGCTTGACGATCAGGCTGGTTGCCCCGACCCGTTTCATGATCTTCAGTGCCGACAGTACGTCGAGCTTGCCATCGACTTCGGTGACTTCCGTCCGCATGCAGTCGCGCACCTTGCCCCAACCCCGATTGGTCATAATTTATCCTCCACGATTTCAACGAGTTCCTCGCTCTGGTGCACCACACCGACGGCATCCTCGACGTCTAGGACCACTGCGATGCCGGTACCCGGCTTCGCGTCGAATTCACCGACGTCGCCGATGTGCTCGAGGATCTCGCGGCTCAGGTGTTTCTCCACGAGCAGCAGGACGACGTCCCGCTGCGTTGACAAGGTAAGGCCGAAGAAGGACTTGTTCTCGCGCAGCCCTTCGCCACGGGCATTATTGATAACGGTGCAGCCGGTCGCACCCGCCTCGCGCGCCGCATCCATGATTTCGTCGGTCTTGTCGTCTTCGACAAAAGCAACGATCAGTTTAAAGTGCATGAGATTTTTCCTTTTCAGAGTGTCGAGTTTCCGGTTCGGAAAGCGAAAAACGCTCGCGCAGAACGGCGAGCTGGCCGTAAGCGAGCACGGATATGACGGCAAACAACGCGGCGAATGCGACGAGCCCGAAACCGTCCAGCAGCGCGCTGCGGCCGGGAACGGCCTCGGACAGGCCGAGCCCGAGCGCCGTAATCAGCGGCACGGTTACGGTTGACGTTGCAACTCCGCCGGAATCGTAGGCAATGGGCACGATGAGCCTTGGAGCAAATACGGTTTGCAGGATCACGACAAAATATCCGCCGGCAATAAAATAGTGTAGCGGCAATCCCGTGATAATGCGGTAGCAACCCAGACCGACGCCGATGCCCACACCAATGGCGACGGCGATTCGCAGCCCCCAGAAATCGATCGCGCCGCCGGAAACCGTGTTTGCCTTCATCGAGACGGCGATCAGCGCGGGCTCGGCCAGCGTCGTGGCGAAACCAATCGCAAGTGCAAAAAGGTAGACCCAGTAGTAGTCGTGCCAGGCGAGGTCCGCGATCGCCTTTCGCGAAGACTCGTAAAGAAAGCCAGGGTCCGTCAGCTGTTCGGCCATCATCCGTCCGAGCGGAAAAAGCGTTCGCTCGAGCCCGAGCAGGAACAGGCCCAGTCCGGCGACGACGAAAACGAAACCGACGACGATTTGTGCAGCGTTGCGCGGATTCTCACCGATGACCAGCCGCTGGAATGCGAACAGGAATATCGCGATAGGCAGCACGTCGACGGCGCTGTCGAACAGGAACTTGACGGCCGTAACGATCAGGTCCACTGCTGCAGTATCCCGTAGGCGAGCACGAACATGATCGGCGTCAGCGAGGCAAAGGCGATCAGGCCGAAGCCATCGGTCAGCGGGTTGCGGCCCTTCAGCGAGGACGCCAGCCCCACCCCGAGCGCAGTAACCAGCGGTACAGTTACCGTTGAGGTCGTCACACCACCGGAATCATAGGCGACGCCAACGATCTCTTTCGGCGCGAGGCCGGTCAACAGGACGACAAAACCGTAGCCACTGATAATGAACACGGGCAGCGACCAGTCACCGATAATCCGCAGCACGCCGATAACGAGCGCGACGCCGACGGCGAGCGCGACGGTCAGGCGAAGCCCGAGCGCGTAGCGCTTCCTGGATTCCAGCGCTGCGTCGATCGAGTCCGCGTTCGCAGCAACTTCCGCGGCCTCGGCCGCGATGGCAATGAGCGCGGGTTCCGCGATGGTCGTGCCGAAACCGAGCATGAACGCAAAAATGACGAGCCAGAACACGCTGCCCTTGCGAGCGAGCGCATGAGCCAGGCCTTCGCCGACGGGAAATAGCGCGAGCCGCAGGCCAAATATGAAAAAGGTCAAACCCGCGAGCACCAGCGCGGCCCCGCCAATCATCCCCAGCAGGCTGCCCGCAGGTTGGCGAAAGACCAGTATCTGGAACACACTGATCACGATGATTATCGGCATCAGGTCGCGCAGGCTGCCGAGCGCATCGCGCGCGAGCGCCGTCAGGGATTCTTTCACGTCAGTCTTGTCTCGCCGTCGTCATCCGCCGAGCTCGAGGCCCAGCGTCGCTGCCAGTATACGGCGGAATTCGGGCATCGATTGCGGATCGGCGATATTGATGGCTCGCAGCCCGCTGAGTTTCGCAACGAGCTCGATTGCCGCCGAAGTGTTCGCAGCTGGCCCGGCAACCAGGTGAGGCTCGAACCCGTACGCTTTTTGCACGCCCACCACGGCATACGGATCGGATGCACACAAGACTCTGCAGCAAATGCTGTCGCCGAGCTCCTCCATCGCGGCGGCGCCGTTGTAGGGTTCGAGTGGTGACGCGCCCGCCTCGATAACGGCTGCGTCAGGCTTGCAGGACGCAATGTGGCTCAGCAGTGGTCGAATCGTTTTCCGGAAGACGCGCTCGTCCAAGATCGTCGACGGCAGGCCGACATCGACGAAATCATAAATCTCGTCTGCGCCCGCGTCGCGATAATTAAGGATGTCACGATACCGGCCGGCGCCGGTAAGCTTGATGCCGAATACGCGGAAGCCGGCGCACGAAATCAATTCGCACGCAGCGCGGCCTGTGGTTGTCTTGCCAGCGGACATCGAGGTTCCGACGAGCAATATCGTCGGAATGTCGTAGGCAATCGGGTCGCAGGTCAGTGCGAAGTCGCCCATCGTCAGCTTGTCGCCGTTGCGGCAGACGTGTCCCGCGTAGCGCAAAGATACCGGTTCGGGAAGATAAACCGAATACGAGGTAAACGCGCCGAACAGTCCGGCTGCGGTCAGCATCTGCATTCGCCCGTTGCGCACGTCACGCCAGCTGCCAACCCCTTCAAGCGTCGCTGCACGGCAACCGAGCGCGCCGACAACCCGATCACCGGGCCGGACGGGCACCATGTCACCGAAGCAGTCTTCGACGCAATTCATCTCCGACGGCGTCGCGACAACCTCGCCGATCGCATAGTCTCCGGTTGACCATTGCGCCTGCTCCATCGTTACGATGTCGAATGGTTCCGATTCGATATTGGAAATCCGGGCGAGAGAACCTGCGACGAGGCGCGTCATTTGCTCTCACCTTCAGCACCGATATCCGGCAGTAACAAAAGCATCGCCAGCAGCGCTGCTCGTTCCAGCGTCCTGTCGATATAGAGAAATTCGCGTTCGGCGTGCGCGCCGTCGCCAACGGCGCCAAGGCCGTCCAGCGTCGCCGTGTACTGACTTGTCGTATTGCCGTCGGAAGCGCCGCCCGCGCGGCCTTGTTGCAGGTCGAGTCCGAGCGTCTTGCCGAGCGCCTTCGCCCGCTGCCAGAGTTTTCTGTTCCTCGGCGTCGCCTCCATCGACGGCCTGCCGATACTGCCTTCGATGTGTACCCTGACATTGGCGGTTGACGGGCGAATGGACTTTATGGCTTTCTCGATTGCGTCGCCGTCGGCCACCGTCGGCACGCGGACGTCGACCACGGCAGTGCTGTGCGGTGCGATGACGTTTGGCTGTATACCGCCGTCGATTGTGCCGACGTTTACGGTAATGCCCCGCCCCGGGTCATTCAGCGCAAACAGCTTCTGGATGACGTGCGACAGCTCGAGAATGGCACTCGCGCCCGCTTCCGGATCGAGGCCGGCATGGGCGGCCTTGCCGTAAACGGTAACGGTGAAGCGGCCGATGCCCTTGCGTTCCGTCTTGATGATGCCGTCCTCGCCCATCGCCGGTTCGAGCACGAAAGCCCGCCGCGACACTCGGGCCAGCTGTCGGACATAGCGCGTCGATGTGCGGCTGCCGATTTCCTCGTCAGCGTTGATGAAAATCAGCGGCGTCAGTGCCAGCGGATAGCCGAAATGGCGCACCGCATCCAGCGCTACGAGCATTTGCGCAAGCCCGCCTTTCATGTCGAATACGCCCGGACCGCGAGCGACGTTACCGTCGACCGTGAACGGGCGTTCGGCGAATGTACCGACCGGCCATACCGTATCGTAGTGGCCGACGAGGAGCTGATTGCCTGTGGACCTGTATCGGCTCTGCGGCCGTGCATAGACGTGCCGGCTGTTCGCATCCGCGCCGACAACACGAGTGTCGAAGTCGCGATCGCGCAGGGCTGAAACGATCGCAAGTCGAACCGCGTCGTGGGTTTCAGGGTGGGATGACGGAGACTCTGCGGCCACCAGCCGGCCGAGAACGTCTACTAGTTGCGCTTCTTGCGAACGGACGTAGGTGAGGATTTTTTCGGAGTCGACGTCACAGGCCATGAGTCACTTTTTCATGTTGTCCGGAAACGGAAACGAGTTGGAGCGGTCGATCGTGGCAAAACGCCCGGGAGAAAGGTACGCGAACAGCGGTGAGTCGTGGATGAGTTCCTGATCGTCACGCTCGGATGCGCGAAGGATGCCCGGGTCTGCATACGCTGCAAGGATTTCCCCGGTGATCAGGCAGTTGTCGCCGAAGCCGTCGATGGTTTTGAACTGCCGGCATTCGAAGTACACATGGCAGTGCTCGACGAACGAGGCATCGATGTGTTTCGCCGGAAAAGTATCAAAGTAGTCCAGTACGGGCTTCGTGCCGATGGCCGTGCGGGGCGATGCTGCCAGACTTGCAAACAGCATTTGCGAGGGCTTGGGATAACTGACGGTAAATTCGCCGGTGCGGCCAATGTTGGTACAGGTCGAGTGCTCCGGCGAGCAGATAAAGCCGAAGTAATTCTGCCAGCCCATCGGCATCACCATGTGTTTGGGCGCGAAATCCGGCGCGCCGCTGGCATCCTTCGTGCCCACGAGCACGAGCGGTGCGACGGTGAAGAACCGGTCCCAGACCGGTCCGTCCACCGGCAGCTCGACAATTTCGGATTGTGCGTGTGGGTCCGATGCCAAGGCGATCTCCGGGTTACTCTACTATTCACGCTACGCCGCGTAACAACTGCGGAGAATAGGGGATTGCCGCAAGGCGCCGAACACTAATCGGCTAATTCACAGGTGTCTTCCGGTCGACCAGTCGTCTCAGGATGACCGGCGTCAGGACCGTTGTTACCAGTGCCATGATAACGATCGTCGAATACAGGCTCTGGACGATTAGTGGTGGCGGGTCGGGCTGCAGGAAGATGCCGGCTTCCAGCGCAACGCCGGCAACGATCAGCTCGACGGCGCCGCGGCCGCTCATGCCGACGCCGACCATCAGCGCCTCCTCGCGTGAAAGCCCGATCCAGTAAGCCGGCAGCCCGCAACCGACGATCTTGCTGACCAATGCAATCAGGACAAAGACCGTCACGAACACCGGCACCGACAGTAATGCGCTGAAATCCAGGTGCAGCCCGACGGACACGAAGAAAATCGGGGCAAGAAAACCCTGTGTTATACCGGACATCTGCCCCTCGACGCGCTCATAGATTTCCTCGTCGACGACCTTCGGATGAAAAAACATGCCGGCAAGAAATGCCCCGATTATGAAGTGCATATCCATGCTTTCGGCAAACGTTGCGTAAGCGAGCGCGCCGATCAGCAGCATGCTGAAGTCGACCTCCGGAAACTTCAGGTACTTGAAGTAGCGACCGACGATCGGAAACAGGAACAGGCCGGCCGGGATCGTCACTGCGAAAAAGAACAGCACGTTGCCGCCAAGCGCTGTCGCCGAGGCGAAGCTGAATTCGCCGATGGTGCCGCCACTCATTGCCGCGATGACGATCGCAAGCAGGAACAGGCTGATCAGGTCATCCCAGAGCGCGGCAGCGATGACGGTCTTGCCGACGCGACTGTCCAGCTCGCCGACGTCCATGAAAATGCGTACGGCGACCGGCACCGCCGTGATCGCGAGCGCGGTGCCTATCAACAGGCACTGCACCAGTTTCAGCGACGAGTCCGGCAGTACGATGAGGCCCAGTCCGATGCCCGCCGTAATCGGAAGCACCATGCCGCCGATCGCGACGAGGATGGCCGTCTTCGACGTCCTGGCAAAGTCGAGCGGTTCCATACGAATGCCCGCCAGCAGCATCAGGAAGAACATGCCAAGGTCAACGATGGACTCGTAGGTCTCGCTCTGCGTGGCGGACCAAAGTGCCGGGAATGCGTCGCGAAAATTCAGGAGCAGCAATCCCAGTGACACGCCCGCGACCAGTTCGCCGACGATCGCAGGCAGCTTGATTCTCTCTGCGAGATCCGCGAACACGCGCGTCACGACGAGCAGCACGAGGATCAAGTAAAGGATCTCCATAGGCTGACTCTCGCGACTGCTGGTGCGCACGACTATTCGTAGTAGTACGGACCGCACATCGGCGCCAGCCACCGGTGTAGGTAGGAACCACGATAGGCCCGCTACCGGCAGCGGCGCATGATAAACGATGCTGAGTAGCCTGGTCAGTCATGCCCGGGAGCTGCTGGGGCATGGATGCGGTATCGACAGCCGGCCGACGGACAACCAGGCGTATGCGTCCACGCCAATGGGGAGGCCTTCGATGCCGGTCCAGGAAACCTTCTACGATGTCATGCGCCAGCACGGCATCACCCGCCGCAGCTTTCTGAAATTCTGCAGCCTGACCGCCGCAGGTCTCGGCCTCGGGCCGGAGTTCGCCGGCGAGATCGCGCACGCACTCGAAACCAAGCCGCGCACGCCGGTCATCTGGCTGCACGGCCTCGAATGTACCTGCTGCACCGAGTCATTCATTCGCTCCGGTAACCCGCTGGCCGGCGACGTCGTGCTGTCGATGATCTCGCTGGACTACGACGACACCTTGATGGCGGCGGCCGGTCACCAGGCCGAGGAGCTGCTCGAGCAAACCGTGCAGAAATACGACGGCCAGTACATCCTCGCCTGCGAAGGCAATCCGCCGCTGAACGAAGACGGCATGTACTGCATCCAGGGCGGCAAGCCTTACGTCGAAAAACTGCGGCACATGGCCGATCACTGCAAGGCGATCATCGCGTGGGGCTCCTGCGCGTCGTGGGGCTGCGTGCAGGCGGCGCGGCCGAACCCGACGCGGGCGACGCCGATCCACAAGGTCATACTCGACAAGCCGGTCATCAAGGTGCCGGGCTGTCCGCCGATCGCCGAGGTCATGACGGGTGTCATCACCTACATGATCGCGTTCGACCGGCTGCCGGAACTCGATCGCCAGGGCCGGCCGAAGATGTTCTACAGCCAGCGGCTGCACGACAAGTGCTACCGGCGGCCGCACTTCGACGCCGGACAGTTCGTCGAGCGCTTCGATGACGAGGGTGCCCGCAAGGGCTATTGCCTGTACAAGGTCGGCTGCAAGGGCCCGACGACCTACAACGCCTGTTCGACGCTGGAGTGGAACGGCGGCCTGTCGTGGCCGGTGAAATCCGGCCATGGCTGCCTCGGCTGTGCCGAGGACAACTTCTGGGACAAGGGATCGTTCTACAGCGCCGTAACGAATTTCGGTTCGCTGGGTGGTGCGGAAGCCACGGCCGACAAGGTCGGCGGCATCCTCGCCGGCGCGGCAGCCGTCGGCGTCGCCGCCCACGCCGCGGCGACCGTCGTCAGCCGCATAAGGAGCGGCAAGTCAGAGGGGGCGCATCATGAGTAGGACGGTAACCGCCAACGGTTTCGAGCTCGACGACGCCGGCCAACGGGTCGTCGTCGA
>JBFIQH010000101.1:0-10403 GCA_041609735.1 Woeseiaceae bacterium
ACCTGACGGAAGCCGTTCGCCGTCGTCCGTACTCGGTCATCCTGCTCGATGAAGTCGAAAAGGCACACCCCGATGTGTTCAACGTGTTGCTGCAGGTGCTCGACGACGGGCGCCTGACCGATGGGCAGGGCCGCACCGTCGATTTCCGCAACACCGTCATCGTCATGACGTCGAACCTCGGTTCGCAGATGATCCAGGAGATGTCCGGCGAGGAGAATTACGACGCGATGAAGAGCGCGGTCATGGATGTTGTTGGCACGCACTTCCGTCCGGAGTTCATCAACCGCGTGGACGATGTCGTCGTGTTCCATCCGCTGAGCCGCGAGCACATTCGCAAGATCGTCGACATCCAGCTCGGCTACCTGCACGATCGGCTCGCCGATCGCGACATGCGCATCATCCTGTCGGATGCGGCCCGCGACAAGCTCGCCGAGGCCGGGTTCGATCCGGTCTACGGTGCACGTCCGCTGAAGCGCGCGATCCAGCAGCAGGTCGAGAACCCGCTGGCGCAGGAGATCCTGTCCGGCAAGTTCAAGCCAGGCGATGCCATCGAAGTCGCCGTCGAAGACGACCGGCTCGATTTCAAGAACGCAGCGTGACAACATGCGGGCAGCACGCGCGTAGGAGGGCCTGCAGGCCCGATCGCGGCGGTCCCCAAAGGGGAGACCCAAGCCGCTCCTACACACACTTATTGGAACTGGACGAGACACGATGCCTATCTACGGATATGCCTGTACCCATTGCGGCCATTCGCTCGATGCGCTGCAGAAGATTGCGGACGATCCGCTGACGGACTGCCCCGAGTGCGAGACGCCGAACCTGAAACGGCAATTGTCGGCGCCGCGCTTTCGCCTGAAAGGCGGGGGCTGGTACGAAACGGATTTCAAGAAGGACAACCAGCGCAATATCGCCGGGGAGAAGGAACCTTCGAAGGACGGCGACAAGGCAGACAGCAAGAAAGACGCGGCTACCGACACGAAGACTGTGGCCGACAAGGCGCCGGCTGCCAAGACTGAAACGAAAGCGGAACAGACGACCTCGACCGCGAAAGAAAGCACGTCCAGCTCGTGAAGCTGCGTCGCTATCTGGTTGCGGGCCTGCTCGTCTGGGTGCCGCTGTTCGTCACCGTACTGATCATTCGCTTTGGCGTCGGGCTCATGGATCGCACGCTCCGACTGCTGCCGGAGCAATACCGCCCGGAGATATTGCTGCAGCAGTTATTCAATACGGCCGAACCCGTCGTCATTCCGGGTCTAGGCGTCATCCTGACGCTGGTCGTGTTGCTGCTGACCGGAGTTCTTGCCGCGAATTTTGTTGGGCGGGCGTTCGTCGGCGGCTGGGAATCATTGCTGCACCGTATCCCGATCGTCCGTTCGATCTATTCAGGCGCGAAAAACTTCGCCGAGATCGTATTTTCGGACTCGAGCGACTCCTTCAAGCAGGTGCTGCTCGTCGAGTACCCGCGCAAGGGCCTGTACAGCCTGGCGTTCCAGACATCGTCGGAACTCGGCGAGGTGCAGGGCAGGACCGGCGAGGACGTCGTCTGCTGCTTCGTGCCGACGACGCCGAACCCGACGTCCGGGTTCATTATCGTCGTGCCGAAAAAAGACGTTACCGTGCTGGACATGGAGGTGGACGAAGCGCTGAAAATGATCATTTCGCTCGGCGTCGTCGTGCCGAAGTGGCGCCATGCGAAAACCCGCGAATTGCCGCTCGAGGAACCGGCCGCCGATTGAGCGGGGCGGCTTGCCCTCCAACGGCCCAACCCGTACCATTCCGCCTCTTTTTCAGCCCGGCCAGGCCCGGTCGAGCCCGGATAGCCCCCTATGCGCAGCCATTATTGCGGACAAGTCGGAAAAGCGGAGATCGGCGAGAGCGTCGCGGTCTGCGGCTGGGTGCACCGCCGTCGCGACCACGGTGGCGTCATCTTCATCGACCTCAGGGACCGCGAGGGCCTGCTGCAGGTCGTCTTCGACCCGGATCGGGCCGACATTTTTGCCGCAGCCGAGCGCATCCGCAGCGAATACGTGCTGGCCGTCCGCGGCGTGGTCCGTGAACGTCCCGAGGGGACGATCAACGAGAACATGGCGACCGGGCACATCGAGGTGCTCGCGCACGAACTCGAGGTCCTTAACCGTTCCGAGACGCCGCCGTTTCACCACGACGAGCAGGCGAACGAAGAATTACGCCTGAAGTACCGCTACCTCGACCTGCGCCGCGAGAACATGACGGCGAACATGCGCTTAAGGCACCGTGTCACGATGGCGATGCGTAGCTACCTTGATGGCGCCGGCTTCGTCGACGTCGAAACGCCGATGCTGACGCGCGCGACGCCGGAGGGTGCCCGCGACTACATCGTCCCGAGCCGCACGCACCCGGGCAAGTTCTTCGCGCTGCCGCAGTCGCCACAGATTTTCAAGCAGCTGTTGATGATGTCCGGGCTCGACCGTTACTACCAGATCGTCCGCTGTTTCCGCGACGAGGACCTGCGCGCCGACCGACAGCCCGAATTCACGCAGCTCGATATCGAGATGAGCTTCGTCGACGAAGCAGCGGTGACGAGCACGATGGAAGGACTCGTGCGCCACCTGTTCAAGGCGACACTCGATGTCGATCTAGCCGATCCTTTTCCGCGGATGAGTTACGCCGAAGCCATGCAGCGCTATGGTTCGGACAAGCCCGACCTGCGCATCGACCTCGAACTGGTCGAGGTCTCGGACCTGCTCGATGACGTCGAATTCAAGGTGTTCGCGGGCCCGGCGAAAGACCCCGAAGGCCGTGTGGCGGCGCTGTGCCTGCCGGGCGGTGCCGAGCTCAGCCGCAAGGACATCGACGACTACACGTCGTTCGTCGGCCGCTACGGCGCGAAAGGCCTCGCGTATATAAAGGTCAACGATGCCGATGCTGGCCGCGAGGGCCTGCAGTCGCCGATCCTGAAATTCCTGCCGGACGACGCGATCGCCGGCATCCTCGAGCGCACCGGCGCAACATCAGGCGACGTCATTTTCTTCGGTGCCGACAAGGCGCGCGTCGTCAACGACGCGCTTGGCGCATTGCGCGTCAAGATGGGCGAAGACCGCGGCCTCGTCGCCGACGGCTGGGCGCCGTTATGGGTCGTCGACTTCCCGATGTTCGAAAAAGACGAGCAGACGAAGCGCTGGATGGCGCTGCATCATCCGTTCACGGCACCGTCGGTCAATGACGCCGACGCGCTGAAGGCGAACCCGGGCGACGCGGTGTCGCGCGCCTACGACATGGTGCTGAACGGCTCCGAGATCGGCGGCGGCTCGATTCGTATCCACGACCAGGACGTGCAGGCAGCGGTTTTCGACCTGCTCGACATCAGCCGCGAGGAGGCCGAGGAGAAGTTCGGCTTCCTGCTGACGGCCCTGCAATACGGCTGCCCGCCGCACGGCGGCATCGCGTTCGGCCTGGACCGCATCGTCATGCTGATGGCCGGCGCCGACAGCATCCGCGACGTCATCGCCTTTCCGAAGACGCAGTCCGCACACTGCCCGCTGACGAATGCGCCCGGCGAGGTGTCGGCGGAGCAGCTCCGGGAAACCGGCATCCGCATCCGCACTCCGAAGACCCCGTAGGAGCGGCTTGGGTCTCCTTTACGGGTACCCTGCTGTCGGGCCTAAAGGCCCTCCTACGCGGCGGCCCGGCTATCCGGCCTAACACGCCGGTGACGGTCATCAGGAATTCCTGAGCCCGAAATCACATCGCCATCAGTACCCGGCAGGACTAAAATGTGACTGTAGGCTCGATCTTTCGAGCCAGGAGTCACTGCCATGTTGTCCCCCAGAATCGTGTTCGCCACACTGTCGCTGTTGGCGCTATCCGGTTGCACCGCACTGTTTCAACCCGGCCTCGGTTCCGAAATGCGAACAGGCTCGTCGAGCAGCCTTGTCAATTACCTGTATCCGAACGGCAAGGTGCCGCCCGAACATACCGACTCGATACCGCGCCTCGATTTGCCGCTGCGCGTCGGGCTCGCGTTTGTGCCGAATAACGGATCTCGCGATGACCTGTCCGAGGCAAAGAAAGCGGAGCTGCTGGAGATCGTCCGGCAGGCCTTTATCGAGCACGATTACGTGCAAAGTATCGAAGTCATTCCCGATACCTACCTGCGCTCGAGCACTGGTGTCCAGGGCATGCAGCAGGTCGCGCGGCTATACGGCGTCGACGTCATGGCGCTGGTCTCGTATGACCAGGTCTCGGTAAGCAGCGACACGAAAGCCTCGTTCCTGTACTGGACGATCGTCGGTGCCTACATCATCGAAGCGACAAAGAACGAAGTGCAGACGTTTGTCGATACCGCGGTGTTCGACGTAAAGACCGCGAAGCTTTTGTTTCGCGCGCCCGGTGTCGACAAGACCACGGACAAGTCGTCGGCGATCGAGAGCACGGAGGCCGCGCGCAAGCAGGGCCAACAGAGCTTTACCGCAGCCGTAACGGCGATGACCGGCAACCTCGGCATGGAACTCGTGCGATTCGAGGAGCGCGTTGCCGAGAACCCGCAGCTGGCCGACGTGAACTGGAAGCCTGGTTATGGTGGCGGCGGCTCGCTCGACGGACTGATGTTGCTGTTGCTCGTGTTGCTGGCGATTATCGGCATTGGCTATTCCCGACAGCCAGCCGATGGCAGCGACTAGGCTACTGCGACGGCCCGTGACGTTCGTAGCTACAGGTCCTTGAGGCGGTACAGCGCGTCGAGCGCTTGTTTCGGCGTCAAGCCGTCCGGGTCCAGGTTTTCGACTGCCGCTCGAAGTTCGTCGGGCGCTTCGTCGCGAACGTCGAGCGGGAGCTGGCCTTGCGGGCTGTTGGCGTGCGCGGCTTGCTGTGATTCGAGCGTCTTCAGGTAAGCCTTGGCGCGCCGAATGACCGTTGGCGGAACGCCGGCCAGCGACGCCACCTGCAGGCCGTAGCTCTGGTTCGCCGGGCCTGGTTTGACCGCATGCAGGAACACCAGCTGGCCGTCGTGCTCGGTCGCGTCGAGGTGCACGTTCTCGGCGCCCGGTATTTCCTGCGACAGCGCCGTCAGCTCGAAATAATGCGTTGCGAACAGCGTAAACGCGCGGGTCTTCTCGCCCATGTAGTGCGCGGCCGCCCACGCCAGCGACAGGCCGTCGAACGTGCTGGTACCGCGCCCGATCTCGTCCATCAGCACGAGGCTCTGCTCGGTCGCGTTGTTCAGGATCGTCGCCGTCTCGGTCATTTCGACCATGAACGTCGAGCGGCCACCGGCGAGGTCGTCGGATGCGCCGATACGGGTGAAGATGCGGTCGATCGGGCCGATCGTCAGGCTGTCGGCCGGCACGTAACTGCCGGCGAGCGCAAGGATCGCGATCAGCGCCGTCTGGCGCATGTAAGTCGACTTACCGCCCATGTTCGGGCCGGTGATGACGAGCAACCGGCTTTGTTCGTCGAGCGTCAGGTCATTCGCGACGAACGGCGTGTCGATAACCTGCTCGACGACGAGATGACGGCCGCCGGAAATGCGAATACAGGGTTCCGCCGATAGCTGTGGTTTGACAAAGTTCAGCGTTGCGGCGCGCTCCGCGAAGCAGGCCAGCACATCGAGTTCGGCGACGGCGAACGCGGTCTGCTGCAGTTCGCCCAGCACGCCGACCAGTTCGTCCAGGAGTTTGTCGTAGAGCGCCTTTTCGCGGTTTAAAGCGCGCTCCCGCGCGCTCAATACCTTGTCCTCGAACTCCTTCAGTTCGGGTGTGATGTAGCGCTCGGCGCCTTTCAGCGTCTGGCGACGCATGTAGTCATCCGGTGCCTTGCTGGACTGTCCCTTGCTGATCTCGATGTAGTAGCCGTGCACGCGGTTGTAGCCGAGCTTCAGCGTCGAGATGCCGGTGCGCTCCTTCTCGCGCTTCTCGAGCTCGATGAGATAGTTATCGGCGTTCTCGGCAATGCCGCGCAGGTCGTCGAGCTCGTCGTCGTAGCCGGCTGCAATGACGCCGCCGTCGCGCACCAGCATCGGCGGGTTGTCGACGATCGCTTTCTGCAGTGTGTCGCGCTGGCGACGGTGTTCGCCGATCTGCGCGTGCAGGTCTTCGACGAGCGGCGACTCGATCGCGGCCAGCGTTTGCCGCAGCCCGGGCAGGCGTGCCAGGGCTTCGGCGAGCTGGCGCAGGTCGCGCGGCCGTGCCGAGCGCAGCGCAACGCGCGACAGGATGCGTTCGATGTCGCCGATGCCGTGCAGCTGCCGCTGCAGTTCGTCGGTGGCCGCACCCTGCAGGATCGATTCGACGGCCTGGTAGCGCGCTTGCAGCACCGGTGCATCCCTGAGCGGCTGGTTGATCCAGCGCCGCAAGAGGCGGCTGCCCATCGGGCTCTGGCAATGATCCATGACGCCGGCCAGCGTGTGCTGGTCGTGGCCGGACAGCGAACGTTCGAGCTCGAGGTTGCGCCGCGTCGGGCCATCCATGATGACGGTGCCGTCGCGACGCTCGGCACGAATCGCCGTCAGGTGCGGCAGCGCGGCCTTCTGCGTATCACTGACGTACTGCAGTAGTGCACCAGCGGCCGCCAGCCCGCGTGGAAACTCGTCGCAGCCGAAACCGGAGAGGTCTGCGGTACCGAACTGCTTGTTCAGCAGCCGCCGCGCGCTGTCGAGTTCGAAATGCCACGGCGGACGGCGCGTCACGCGAATCCGCTCATCGATGCCCGGCGGCGACGCGGCGTCCTCGTCGATGATCAGTTCGGCGGGCTGCAGGCGCTCGAGCTCGCCGAGCACGGCTTCAGCGTCCGGCGCCTCCATCAGGCGGAAGCGTCCGCCGGCCAGATCCAGCCAGGCAATGCCGTGGACACCCTTGTCCGCAAACACGGCGGCAACCAGGTTGTCGCGGTGCTCGGACAACAAGGCCTCGTCGGTCAGCGTGCCCGGCGTAACGATACGCGTAACCTGGCGCTCGACCGGGCCTTTCGACGTCGACGGGTCGCCGATCTGCTCGCAGATCGCGACGGATTCACCCTTCTTGACCAGCTTCTGCAGGTAGCCCTCGACCGCGTGGTAGGGCACGCCGGCCATCGGGATCGGGTTGCCGCCCGACTTGCCGCGCGAGGTCAGCGTGATGTCCATCAGCGACGCGGCCTTCTTCGCATCGTCATAGAACAGCTCGTAGAAATCGCCCATGCGGTAGAACACGAGCATGTCCGGGTACTCGGACTTGATCGCGAGGTACTGCTGCATCATCGGGGTGTGAAGGGAAGAAACCTTTGTATTCATCGGGTGTCCGTCAGCGTGCCTGTAGGAGGGCCTTGGGTCTCCCCTTTGGGGACAGGCCCGATGCCCGGGATCGCGGCTAAAGCCGCTCCTACAATCGATGTGTAGAGTAACATTCACGCATGAAGATTTTGCACGTGGAAACCGGGCGTCACCTTTACGGCGGACCCCAGCAGGTGCTGTACCTGATGTCGGCGCTGAAGGCGCGCGGTCACGACGGCACGCTCGTGTGCCCGCCCGGCAGCGGCATCGATGCCGCCGCCCGGCAAGCCGGGCTGCGGGTCAGAAACCTGTTCTGTGCCGGTGACATCGACCTGCCGTTTGCCTACCGGCTGACGAACTTCATCAAGGAAATGCAGCCGGACATCGTGCACTGCCACAGCCGCCGCGGCGCGGACGTGCTCGGCGGGCTCGCGGCGAGTTTTGCCGACGTACCGGCCGTCGTATCACGGCGCGTCGACAACACCGAGATGAAACTGACGGCGGCGCTGCGCTACCGGCCGTTCAAGAAGATCATCGCGATTTCGGAGGCGGTTGCTGACGTGCTCGTTGACCGCGGTGTCGAGCAGGACCGCATCGTCGTCATCCGCGACGCTGTCGCCGTCGACGACTTTGAATACCCGACGGATTGCACGGCGTTTCGCAAAGAGTTTCACATTCCGGAATCGAGCCTCGTCATTGCGGCTGCCGGGCAGTTGATCGAGCGCAAGGGCCATCGCTTCCTGCTCGACGCCGTCGCGAGGCTCAGGAAAAAACACACGGCATTTCGCGTCATCATTTTCGGCGAAGGCCCGCTGGAAACGGAACTGCGCGAACAGGCGCTGACGCTCGGGCTCGGCGACCACGTCCAGTTCGCCGGTTTTCATGACAATCTCGACGCGCTGTTCGGCTGTTTCGACCTGTTCGTGCACCCGGCACTGGCCGAGGGGCTCGGCGTCGTCACGCTGAAAGCCGCCGCGGCCGGTGTTCCGGTTATCGGTTTCCGCGCCGGCGGTCTGGGCGAAGCCATCGCGCACGAGCAAACGGGATTGCTGGTTTCACCGGAAGACGTCGACGGACTCACCGCTGCAATCGAAGTGTTGCTCACGGATGCCGACGCGCGCGCGCGTTTCGGGAAGGCAGGACGCGCACGCATGCGCGCCGAATTTTCCGTCGACACGATGGCGGATCGTCACGTCGCGTTGTACGAGTCGATACTCCATGACGGCTGACGCCGATATTCGCGCGTTGTCGGAGCAGCTCGTTGCAGCGCTGACCGCGACGGGTCAAACGCTGGCCGCAGCCGAGTCCTGTACCGGCGGGTGGATCGCAAAAGCCGTCACCGACATCGCCGGCAGCTCGGCCGTGTTCGGTTACGGCATCGTCAGTTATTCGAACGAAGCGAAGGCGTCAATGCTCGGGGTTGCCGGCGCGACGCTGGAGGCACACGGCGCGGTCAGCGAGGCGACGGTGCGGGAGATGGTGGAGGGCGCCGTCGGGCTCTCCGGCGCAGACATCGGGGTCGCCGTCAGCGGCATCGCCGGCCCGGACGGCGGCAGCGAGGACAAGCCGGTCGGCAGCGTATGGTTTGCATGGACCATCCGTGGCGATGACGGGCTAAGGACGGAGGCCGAACTGCAGCACTTTGCGGGCGATCGCGACGCGGTACGGCGCGCGACTGTTTTGCACGCATTGGCGGGAATACGCGGTAGACTGCGGGTATGAGCACGAAGCGCTTGTTTTTCGGGCTGTGGCCGGACGACCGCCAGCGCGACCAGCTGAGAAACGCGATCAGTCCCGTGGCGAAGCTGGTGGAAGGGACTGCCGTCTATCGCGGCGAGTGGCACGTCACGCTGGCGTTTATCGGCGAGTTCGAAACACGCCGCATCCCGGAGCTCTGGCAGGCGGCGCAGGCGATCCAGGTGGAGCCGTTTCGGCTGCGCTTCGACCGTGCCGAATTCTGGCCGCGGCCCAAGGTGGCGGTGCTGGCCGCGCAAACCGTACCGATTGAGCTCGACAACCTCGTGGCATCGCTGAATTCGGTCCTGACCGATGCCGGGGTGCTGGTCGAGGAGCAGCGATTCCGCCCGCACATCACGATCGTGCGT
Organism: Woeseiaceae bacterium; assembly: GCA_041609735.1. Taxonomy (GTDB): domain Bacteria; phylum Pseudomonadota; class Gammaproteobacteria; order Steroidobacterales; family Woeseiaceae; genus UBA1847. Next base: position 9,328 of record JBFIQH010000101.1, read on the forward strand.
CGCGCGCGGCCGTTCGAAACCCAGCGGCTGGCGCAGCCGGTGACCGTGGAATGGTCGGGCTTCGAGCTGATCGAATCGGTACTCGATCGCGGCTCGCGCTCATACTACCCGTTGAAACAATAGCTTCGACACGATACCTCGCGTTTCTTCAAATACTGCCCGTTTTCTCTCCCGCCAGGCGGCTGCCAGCCGCAGGCCTTTGTGGAATAATCCCGCACACTGAAAGACGCCGGGCACGCGCCCGCCCTCGCAAACTCACACAAGCAAACCCACACAATAGGAAGGCCTGAACCCATGGATGAGAACCGCAAGAAAGCCCTCGCAGCCGCACTTGGACAGATCGAAAAGCAGTTCGGAAAAGGCTCGGTCATGCGCATGGGCGACGGCAGCGCGGCGCGCGATATCGAGGCAATATCGACCGGCTCGATCGGCCTCGACGTGGCGCTCGGCATCGGCGGTTTGCCGAAGGGTCGCGTCGTCGAAATCTACGGCCCGGAGTCGTCCGGCAAAACGACGCTGACGCTGCAGGTCGTGGCCGAAGCGCAAAAAATGGGCGGCACCGCGGCGTTTGTCGACGCCGAGCACGCGCTCGATCCGTCCTATGCCGAAAAGCTCGGCGTTAACGTCGACGAGCTGCTCGTGTCGCAGCCGGATACCGGCGAACAGGCGCTCGAGATTACCGACATGCTCGTGCGTTCGGGCGCCGTCGACATCATCGTCGTCGACTCGGTCGCAGCACTGACGCCGAAGGCCGAGATCGAGGGCGAAATGGGCGACTCGCACATGGGCCTGCAGGCACGCCTGATGTCACAGGCGCTCCGCAAGCTGACCGGCAACATCAAGCGCTCCAACGCGATGGTCATCTTCATCAACCAGATCCGCATGAAGATCGGCGTCATGTTCGGCAGCCCCGAAACGACAACCGGCGGCAACGCGCTGAAGTTCTACGCGTCGGTGCGCCTCGACATCCGCCGCATCGGCGCGATCAAGAAAGGCGACGAGGTCATCGGCAACCAGACACGCGTCAAGGTGGTCAAGAACAAGGTGGCACCACCGTTCAAACAATGCGAATTCGA
>JBFIQH010000102.1:0-10283 GCA_041609735.1 Woeseiaceae bacterium
CCAGGCACGACCACAATGCCCCCGCGCGGAGCGCGCACCAATCCTGCTCCGTTCGAAACCCCACTCACTCCGCAGGATCAATGCACCCACCGCGCTGCCTGCGTGCGGTCGGCAGGGTCGCGGCGCCACTGGATAGGCGGACGGTGCTGGGTGTCAGAGTGCGTCGTGAGCCTGCGCCAGCTCTGGCGCGCCCTAAGTCCGCATCTCCTTGACCCCACCATCCCCGGCAATCAAGAGAATATCCGCCGGCCGTTGCGCAAAAATCCCGACGGTCACCACCCCCGGAATCTGGTTCAGCCGATTCTCGAGCTCTACCGGGTTCGTCATCAGCAGGTCGTGCACATCGAGAATATGATTGCCGTTGTCGGTGACGAATCCCTCGCGCCAGACGGGCTGGCCGCGCAATTTCAACAAGCGGCGCGATACGAACGATTGGGCCATTGGCAATACCTCGATTGGCAGGGGAAATGTACCCAGCATGCCAACGAGCTTCGTGTCATCGACGATACAAACGAAACGCCGCGCGGCTCCCGCGAGCACTTTTTCGCGTGTCAAAGCGCCGCCACCGCCCTTGATCAGGTGCAAGCGCTTTGTCGATTCGTCAGCGCCGTCAATGTAGAGATCCAGTTCGCCGCCGGCTTCGTTCAGCGTCACAACATTGAAGCCCTGGGCCTCCAGTAGTTTCGTCGAGGCGTGCGAGCTCGACACAACGCGGTCGATGCGATCTCGTACTTGCGGCAACAATTCAATCAGGCAATTGACCGTCGAACCGGTGCCGACACCCAGAACAGTGCCCGGCTCGATGAACTCGAGCGACGCCTTCGCCGCGTTGCGTTTCTTATCCGTAGCATCCATCTGACCGATGTCCCAGGCAGTCCACGGGGCCAGAGCTTATCCGATAGCCACTGCGGCTGCCACGCCGCGAGTCAGTATTTCCGGCTTCGGAAACGAAAAGTGCCCGCAAATGCGGGCACTTTTACTTGCTTGGAAGAAGGCCGAGGAGTGTAGTGACCCCTCTCTTCCGAGCGGCAAGACGTTAGCGTTTCTTCCTGCGAGTCGTTTTCCGCTTGGAAGCCTTCTTTTTCGTCTTGCGTTTCGCAGCCTTGCGTTTCGTCTTACGCTTGGCAGCTTTCTTCTTGGTCTTGCGCTTAGCCTTCTTTTTGGCTTTGCGCTTAGCCTTCTTTTTGGCCTTCTTCTTGGTTTTCTTTTTAGCCTTACGCTTGGCTTTCTTTTTGGCCTTCTTCTTGGTCTTGCGTTTGGCAGCTTTCTTTTTAGTCTTCTTCTTAGCTTTCTTCTTCACTTTACGCTTCGTTTTGCGCTTAGCGGTTTTCCGCTTCGTTGCGCTCTTCTTCGCGCTTTTCTTCCTCGTTACTTTACGCTTCTTGGCGGTCTTCCGCTTCGAAGCTTTTTTACGTGACTTCTTTTTGGTAGCCATGGTTTTCTCCGTGTCGGGTACCCGGCGTTGAGTATATACATTAAAAGCAAAAAATCCAGCAAGTTAGGTGCGGTGTGACATGCATCACATTGCGTCGACGAGCGGCGCGCAAGCGCACCAGGAAAAATTTTGCGGTGGACGCGTCGTGACGATCAGTGGACGCATTCCGAATTCGCTCGTCACTGTCGCGATGCCGGACGTTGGTTGTGCGAATGCGCTGACTCGAAAAAAAACCGTCAGTACGTTTCGCTGAATGCGCTGTAAAGCCGTATATCCCAAGGATTTGCCGCAATTTTCTCGACTTTTTGGCAGTCGAAGGCAAAGCCGACGAGTTTTGGTCGCAACCAATTTCGCTCGTGACGTAGGAACGAAAACGTGCGGTCGTAGTAGCCGCCGCCCATACCGATGCGATGCAAGTGTCGGTCAATTGCGACGCCCGGCGTAATGACGACGTCGATTTTTGTGGGCTCGATTTCCTCGCCGCACTCGGGTTCCCAGAGGCCGAATTCGGTGCGCTTGAGCGGCGTTTTGCGCAAAACTCGCAAAAAACGCAGCCGCGGGCCGGGTGCGACGACCGGCGCGTAGATAGCTTTCCCGGCGCTCCAGGCGCGATCGAATACCATGCTCGTGTCGACTTCGTCGCGCATCGCGATGTAGCAGGCGATGCGTTTTGAAGAATAAAAATGTCGCGAGCGCAAGAAGCGTCGCTGGATGTCGAGCGACGCAAGATCGCGATAAGCATCGTCGAGATTTTTGCGTGCGGAAAGGGAGGACTGACGTAGTGCGTGCTGCTCGTTCATCGACATTGTTCAGTGCCTGCGCGCGCGAATGAGCAGTTGCGGGGAAAAGAGACGCCTCCCGCCTGTGCCGTTACCGAGCCGTCGCTCTCGAACCGGAGCAACAGGTGGGGTCAGCCGTGGCAGCAACAGGCTTTCCGGAAAACCGGTCCTGCTCAAATGCTGCCGACAGTGCACGACCCCGATACTAAAACTTAGGGTCGAAAGGTATCCAGGTCGGCATCGAACACTGCAGGAGGCGTCATATCAAAGCGGCGCGTCTATAGGTCGAGCTGGCGGGTATTGCCCAGCGCGCTCTCGACGCGGTCGGAAATCAATTTCAGGCGATTGCTGACATCGCCGTCGAGCATGCGGTCGCGTTTCTCTGCATGCAGCAGGTCGTTGGCCATGTTCAGTGCCGCCATGACCGCGATCCGGTCGAGACCGACGATGCGACCGGTATCCCGGATCTCGCGCATCTTTGCATTCAGCATCTCGGCGGAATCGAGCAGGTCGGTACGTTCACTGGCCGGACAGGCTACCTGGTATTCCTTGTCCAGTATGCGAACACTGACCTGTGCGGGTGCGTCACTCATTTACGTTCCTTGCTCCATGGCTTTCAGTCGGCCGATCATAGCTTCGACACGTGCGCGCACCTGTTCGTTCTTTTGCAGCAGGTTTGCGCGCTCCGCCGTGAGTACATCCTGGCGTTGCTTCAGTGATTTATTTTCGTCTTGCAGCTGATCGCAAACGCGAACCAGCGCATCGACGCGCTGCTCGAGCCGCTTAAGTTCGCGCTCGAATACGGTTGTCATGTTTTCGGCCATGGATCCAATATAGTCACGCGGCTCCCCGGAATCAATCGCCAAAATCGGGCTGGCATGGGATCATCAGGCGCCACGACACGATTGAAATGCTGACCAATGACGACCGATATCGACCATGCGCAGCTGAATGATGCCCTGCGGCGCGCGGGCAGTACCTGGGACGCTGCCCAGGCGCATGGCCTGCTCTCCGGCAGGCTGGCCGTTGCCGGCAGCGCGGCAGGACCGGGCTGGATCGCGCAGGTGCTCGAAGAGGCCGATCCTGCGAACGCATTAGGTAAAGAATGCGAGACCCTGCTCGTGCAACTGTGGCAATCGACGCACCGGGATTTCTCGGAGCGCCTGTCGCAGTTCATGCCGCTGTTGCCGGGAGACGGCGACAGTCGCGCTGCGCGCGCACAGGGTATCGCGCACTGGAGCGAGGGCTACCTGCATGGCCTGGTGTCCGCGGAGCATGCCGATATCGTCAGGAAGCAACTGGCTCAAGAGCCGATAGCCGGTATTATTAAGGATCTGCTGGCGATGACGCAGGCGACCGTCGACGACGGCGCCGATCGCGAGGAGGACGACGCGGCTTACGTGGAAATTGTTGAATATCTCCGCACTGCCGCGCAGATCGTCTATGAAGAACTGGCGCTGTTGAGGCCCGACAAACCGCAATGAAACCCGAGGAATTCGCGCGACGCCGAGACCAGCTGATGCGTATGGTCGGCGACGGCGGGATCGCCATCCTGCCGTCCGCGCCGGTCCGCTTGCGCAGCCGCGACGTCGAATATCGCTACCGGCAGGACAGCGATTTCTACTACCTGACCGGATTCGCGGAGCCGGATGCCGTCGCCGTGCTCGCGCCCGGCCGCGACAAGGGTGAGTACCTGCTGTTCTGCCGCGAGCGTGACGAGGAGAAGGAACTGTGGGACGGCCGCCGTGCGGGTCCGGCCGGCGCCATCGAGCAGTACGGCGCGCACGACGCGTTTCCGATCGACGATATCGACGACATCCTGCCCGGCATCATCGAATCCTGCCCGCGGGTCTACTACACGATGGGCCTGTATACGGATTTCGACGCCCGCATCGCCGAGTGGATCAACTCGCTGCGATCGGGCGAGTCCCGCGGCGTGCATACGCCACAGGAGTTCATCGCGCTCGACCACTTGCTGCACGACATGCGGCTGTACAAGAGCCGTGCCGAGGTCGCTGCGATGCGCAAGGCGGCGAAGGTCGCCGTCAAGGCGCACGAACGCGCAATGCGTGTCGTTCGGCCAGGCCTGTATGAATATGAAGTCGAGGCCGAATACCGCCACGAATTTCGGCGCAACGATGCCTGGGTTTCGTACAGCCCAATCGTCGGCTCCGGCAGGAATTCCTGCACGCTGCACTACGTCGACAACAATCAGCAGCTGACAGACGGCGACTTACTGCTGATCGATGCCGGCTGTGAGCTTGACTACTACGCGTCGGATATCACGCGTACGCTGCCGGTCAACGGCAAGTTCACGCCCGCACAGCGCGACGTTTACGAGGTCGTCCTTGAGGCGCAGTACGCAGCCATCGACAAGACCCGCAAGGGTAACCACTGGAATGAACCGCATGACGCCGCCGTCGAGGTCATTACGCGAGGGCTCAAGGACCTCGGCTTGCTGAAGGGCTCCGTCAAGAAACTGATCAAGGATGGTGCTTACCGGTACTTCTTCATGCACCGTACCGGTCACTGGCTCGGCATGGACGTGCACGATGTCGGCGACTACAAAGTCGGCGAGCAGTGGCGTGAGCTGGAGCCGGGCATGGTCACGACGGTCGAGCCGGGAATCTACATCCCGGCGCGCCGCGCTATTCCGAAACGCTTCCACAACATCGGCATTCGTATCGAGGATGACGTGCTGGTAACCGCGGCGGGTCCCGACGTGCTCAGCAAGGGGCTCGTCAAGGAACCGGATGCGATCGAAGCGAAAATGGCCCGCGGATGACCGCCACTCAGCAATTCGATGCCGACATCGTCATCGCCGGCGGCGGCATGATCGGCTCGAGCCTCGCGCTGGCACTGGCGCCGCTGGGCCTCTCTGTCACCGTCGTCGAAGCCGTCGCACCCGGCGAATCCGCGCAGCCGAGTTTCGACGACCGGTCGACTGCGCTGTCGCGCAGCACGCAGCGCATGTTCGAGGCGATGGGCCTGTGGCCGCAAATCGCCGCCGCATCCACGCCGATAAGGCGCATCCATGTATCCGACAAGGGCCGCTTCGGCTTCTCACACATCGATGCCGACGAACAAAATGTCGAGGCACTCGGCTACGTCGTCATTAACCGTGTGCTCGGCGACGTTCTGCGCGCTGCCGTGGCCGACGCCGACAACATCGACGTCCGATGCCCGGCACGCATCACCGGGGTCGAAACAGATGCGGCCGCGGTGCGTGCGCTCGTGCAGGATGCGGACAGGAAGAAGAAAAGGCTGACGGCGAAATTACTCGTTGCCGCCGATGGGGCCAATTCAACGGTGCGCGACATGATCGGCATCACCGCGGACCAGACCCGCTACGGCCAGCATGCGGTCATCGGCAACCTGCTGCCGGAAAAATCGATGCGCAACGTCGCCTACGAACGCTTCACCGATGCCGGCCCTCTGGCAATACTGCCGATTGCCGACAATCGCGCCGCGTTCATCTGGACCGTGTCGGAAGCCGACGCGGATCGGGTCATGGCGCTCGACGACGCGGCCTTTCGTGACGAGCTGCAGGTGGAGTTCGGCTATAGGCTGGGCCGGTTCTCGAAGATTGGCAAACGTGCGGCCTATCCGCTGGTTCTCAGCAAGGCGATGCGACTGACGTCGATGCGCAGCGTCGTCGTCGGCAATGCGGCCCATGGCCTGCATCCGGTCGCCGCACAGGGGTTCAACCTCGGCTTGCGCGACGTTGCATCGCTGTGCGACTGCATCGCGGACCAGCTCGCCGACGATGGCGATATCGGTGCCGAGGCGATGCTCGATACGTATGCCGAATGGCGCGCCAGCGATCAGAAAAAACTGCTTCGCTTTACCGACGGGCTCGTTCGGCTGTTCGGTTCACGAAAGCCGCCGATTCGTGTGCTGCGCAATATCGGCATGCTCGGCTTCGACCTGGTGCCCGGCGTGCGTTCGGAGTTTGCGCGGCAAACGATGGGGCTTGCCGGCAAGCTGCCGCGGCTGTCTCGTGGCGTCCCGCTCGCGTGAGGTCCTCGTTCGACATCGTCATCGTCGGCGCCGGCATTACCGGGCTTGCGGCTGCGACGCTGCTCGCAAGTGACGACACCAACAGCCGCTTGCGACTGACCGTCGTCGACGCGGGTCCTCGTCCGGCGCCGCCGCGCGCCGACGACGTTACGCTGCGCGTGTCATCGATCGCGGCCGGCTCTGCCGACTTGCTGCGGGGCGTGGGCGCCTGGCCCGATGATGAGCGTCGCTTGTGCCCATACGACCACATGCGGGTCTGGGATGAAGACGATTCGCCGGACAGCGCGTCGGCACTGACTTTCGACGCCGGCGAGTTCGCGGTGCCGCACCTCGGCTACATAGTCGAAAACGCCGTTTTGCAACACGCATTGCTGCGGGCGCTGGCCGGCACGCCGGTGGAGCTGCGTTTCGATTCGCCGCTGCAGTCGATTACCGAGCGCGGCGACGCGTTTTGCGTAACGCTCGACAACGACGTAACACTCGACGCCGATCTCGTTATTGGCGCAGACGGCGCGCGTTCGCGTGTGCGGGACGACGCCGACATCGGGGTGACGCGTTACGCCTACGGTCAGTCGGCATTCGTGACGCACCTCGAAACATCGATCCCGCATCGCCACACGGCGTGGCAGCGGTTTCTTCGCGAAGGACCGCTCGGGATTCTGCCGCTGGCGGACGGTCGCGTTTCCATTGTCTGGTCGACGACGCCGGACAAAGCGAAGTGGGCGAACGATGCTGCCGACGACCCGCTTTCGCGGCGATTGACCGACGTGTCGGACGGCGTGCTCGGCGACCTTCGCGTGGCGGGCCCCCGCGGCATATTTCCGCTCGCGGCACAACACGCCGACGAATACGTGCGTCGCGGAATTGCGCTCGTCGGCGATGCGGCGCATACGATACATCCGCTTGCGGGGCAGGGCGCGAACCTCGGCCTTGCCGATGCCGCCCGTCTGTCGGAGGTTGTGCATGCCGCGCTGGATCGAGGCGAGCATCCGGCAGATCGTCCGGTCTTGCGCCGATACGAGCGTGCGCGCAAGGGCGAGAACGCGGCAATGATGCATTTCATGACTGGTTTAAATCGCCTGTTTGCTGCAGACTCGGATGTGCTCGGAGAACTAAGAAAAGCCGGACTGGCGCTGTTCAATCGCAGCGGCCCGATCCGGCGCACGGTTGTCGGTGTTGCGCTGGGAGGCCGGCAACGCTGATTCCGAACTGCCACCGGGGGACACAATGAAGCACAAGTACGTGTATGCGCTGGCTTTGACGCTGACTGTCGTCGGGCTATCAGCGTTCGCCTACAAGTGGCGCGTACTCGGCTTCCCGCTGACCGACTACCAGGAGACTCCGGTATGGACGATCGAGGCAGCCGTGCGCTTCAATTCCGGTCCGGGCTCGATCAAGGTCAACCTGCTGATCCCGACGCTGACGCCAGGCTTTCGCGTGCTGAACGAGAACGCCGTGTCACGCGGTTATGGTTTCAACCTGAACTATGGTAACGGGCGCGAGGCGCAATGGGCGGTGCGGCGGGCCGACGGGCCGCAAACGCTTTATTACCGGATTTCGGTGTACCAGGACGCGTCGGTCGACGAGGAAGATACGACTCCGCCGTTTCCGCCACTACCGGTCATCGATGAACCGTTCAAGACTGCGGTCGAGGTGCTAATAAACGAAGTCCGGCAGCAGTCTGCCGATACCGCGTCGTTTACGACCGAATTATTGCGCCGGATGAATGATGCGTCGCCGAACCCCAACGTCGAACTGCTGCTGACGAACGCGAAAACGCGCTCCAGTTTCGTCGAAACCCTGACGATGATGCTGGCGGCGGCGCGCATCCCGGCGCGCATGGTGCACGGGTTTCCACTGTCGGACAGGCAACGCACCGCGCAGCCGTTGACGTGGCTCGAAGTGCACGACGGTGACAACTGGCTGTACTTCGATCCGTCGACGGGCAAGCAGGCGTTGCCCGAGCGCTTCTTCATCTGGTGGCGCGGCAACGAGCCGCTCGTCAGCGTCGAGGGCGGCAGCAACGTCGTCGTCGATTTCGCCGTGCAGGAAAACCACGTCGACGCGATCGCGATCGCCGAAACGCTGGCGGCGAAGGAATACTCCGGCTTCGTCGACTTCTCTCTGTACAGCCTGCCGATCGCGACGCAGGCCGTATACAGCGTGCTGCTGATGATCCCGATCGGTGCGCTGATCATGGTGTTCATGCGCAACTTCATCGGCATCGAGGCGTTTGGCACTTTCATGCCGGTGCTGATCGCGCTGGCGTTTCGCGAAACGCAGCTGTTGTGGGGCGTAATCCTTTTCACCCTGCTGGTTGCCCTTGGCCTCAGTATCCGTTTTCTTCTCGAGCGCCTGCGCCTGCTGCTCGTGCCGCGCCTCAGCGCCGTGCTGATCGTCGTCGTGCTGTTGATGATGGTGATCAGCCTGATGTCGCACAACCTCGGGCTCGAAACCGGCCTTTCGGTGGCGCTGTTCCCGATGGTCATCATCGCGATGACGATCGAACGCATGTCGATCGTCTGGGAAGAGCGTGGCCCGGCCGACGCGATGCGAGCGGCGTTCGGCAGCCTGGTGGTCGCCACGTTTGCCTATATCGCGATGGGGTTGGATCGGCTGGAACATCTGGTCTTCACGTTCCCGGAACTGCTGTTGATCGTGCTGGCGCTTGTCATCCTGGCCGGACGTTATACCGGCTATCGCCTGTTCGAACTGAAGCGCTTCAAGGCGCTGATAGGCGAGTAGCAGCACAGCCGATGTTCAGTACCGCCAGAAAACTGCGTGAGCTGGGGGTGCTCGGACTGAACGAGCGCAATGCGGATTTCATCATGCGCCTGAACCCGCGCAAATTTTATCCGCGTGTCGACGACAAGGCGCTGACCAAGGTCATCGCGCTCGAGGCCGGCATGGCGGTACCGGACCTGTATGGCGTTATTGCGCACCAGGGCGAGGTGCACCTGTTTCCCGAGATCGTCGAACCGCACGAAAGTTTTGTCGTCAAGCCTGCCGAAGGCAGTGGCGGCGACGGCATTGTCGTCATCACCGGCCGCAGCAAGCGCAAACGCAACAACTTCCGGCTTGCCAACGGCTTGTTGATCTCGGACTCGGAAATCGAGCACCACATATCGAATATTGTCGGCGGCCAGTACAGCCTCAGCGGCAATCCGGACAAAGCACTGATCGAGTATTGCGTTAAGTTCGACCCCGTGTTCGAAGACGTCAGCTACCAGGGCGTGCCCGACGTCCGCATCATCGTCTATCGCGGCTATCCGGCAATGGCGATGGTGCGGCTGCCGACGCGCGCGTCCGACGGCAAGGCCAACCTGCACCAGGGCGCCGTCGGCGCCGGCATCGATTTGTCGACCGGCACGACGCTGCAGGGTGTGCTCGCCAACGAGATCGTCGACGAGCACCCGGATACCGGCGCGCTGATTTCGGGCCTTGCCATTCCGCAATGGGACTTCATCCTGCAGTCAGCTGCCCGCGGCTATGAGGTTACCGGCCTCGGCTACCTCGGCGTCGACATGGTTATCGATCGTGACCTCGGTCCACTGATTCTCGAGATGAATGCGCGGCCCGGCCTCAATATCCAGCTCGCGAACCAGACCGGGCTTGCGCAGCGCACGAACCGCATCGACGAGATTTTCGATGCGGCGGCGACGCCGGAGGAGCGGGCGCACATCGCGCGGCAGGAATTCCCGGCCGACAAGCAGACATCGATTGTGTTTGATGCCTGAACCCGGCCGACAGGGGTTTACGTCGTAGTCCGCGCGGTGCGCGCATCAGTCCTGCTCTGTTCGAAACCCCACTCACTGCGCAGGACCAATGCACGCACCGCGCTGCATCGGTACCAGTCCGTGTCGGTCGATTAGCCAATCCGTTTGTCGTTCTATCGGCGCGGTACAGGCAACGATCCTGCTGCGTTCGAAACCCCACTCACTGCGCAGGACCATTGCCCGCACCGCGCTGCTCCGGCACACGACTAAGTCGACCGATTCGCCGATCAGTGTGACTTCCGTTCCGCGCGAATCAGCGTGCATTGCTGTCCG
>JBFIQH010000103.1:0-10274 GCA_041609735.1 Woeseiaceae bacterium
AAAGCAGCGTCAGCACGATCATCAGCGGCTGGCGAACCTACAAGGATTAGTTTCGTGCCTGCACCGAGCAGCAACCTCCCCGCAGCCCGTCAGTCAGACTGGGATACGCTGATCCTCGGTATCGGCAACCTGCTGTGGGCCGACGAAGGCTTCGGCGTGCGCTGCGTCGAAACGCTGAACGAGCGCTACCGCTTCCCGGCAACAGTGTGCGTCATGGACGGCGGCACGCAGGGCATCTTCCTGCTGCCGTGGGTGCGCTCGGCGCGCCGACTGCTGATCCTCGATGCCATCGATTTCGGACTGACCCCGGGTACGCTGAAGCTGATCGTCGGCGACGACGTGCCGTCGTACATGGGCGTCAAGAAAGTCAGCATGCACCAGGCCGGCTTCCAGGAAGTTCTGTCGTCGGCGCAACTGTCCGGCGACTATCCCGATGCCATCGCGCTGATCGGCGTGCAGCCTGAACTGCTGGATGACTATGGCGGCAGCCTGACGGCGACGGTCAAACGGCAGATCGATCCCGCGATCGAACTGGCGCTGCAGGTCCTCGACGAATGGCATGTAGATATTGCCCGGCGTGACGAGCCGGTGGCGAACGTCGATCGTATCGGGCCGGACGCGCTGGCCATCGGTGATTACGAGAGTGGTCACCCGCGACTGGCAGGAGCCGGCAAATGAGCCATCCATTGATCGATCGATTGCTGCACGAGCTCGGCTACCCCGAGGTGTCGCTCGCCAATCACGACGAGTTTGTCGCGAGAGAAGGCATGAACGTGCTGTTCTTTCCGGGCGACCCGGCGACGGTGCGTGATTCGACCGACGTCGCCGTCGTGTTACCGGAACTCGTTGCTGCATTTGACGGCCGGCTTCGGCCCGGCGTCGTCACCGACGTTTTCGGCGACGGCAAGACGCTGAAGCATCGCTACGGCTTCATGGAGTACCCGGCGCTGGTGTTCGTGCGTTCGGGCGACTACGTGGGCACGCTGACGCGCATCCAGGACTGGAGCGTTTACCTCGAGAAGATCGCCGAACTGTTCGGCAGCGCAGCACGGCGGCCGCCCGGTTTCAGTATTCCCGTCGTCAGCGCCAGCGGCTGAGCGCGGACTCTCGAAAAGGACAGGAACAGCCACAGTGGATATCCGGCAAATACCCGTTCGAGTCATCGGCCCCGGCAGCCAGCCGGGGGAAGTCGACGGCGAGGCGTTGTCGTACATCGACATGCCCGGCGACATGTGGCGGTACTCGCCTCCCGAGATGCCGGCGCCGGATGCTGTCAATGGACTCGCTGGCGCACGGCAGGCGATGGCGTGGCTGCAAAACGCGTTGAACAGCTATGGGGATACGCGCGCGCCGCAGCTCGCGGATCTGACGGCGCTGGACGCTGCCGATCGTGAGCTGGTGAACCAGGTGCTCGGCGAAGGCGAGGTTGCCATTACTTACGCCGGTGCAGTCAGCGCGCGTACCCAGGAAGCAGTGCTTGCCGGCGTCTGGAGAACCGTCTACGTCGATGACGACGGGCGCACCGTTGCCGATGTGCTGGAGGTTGCTGATGCGCCGCACATCGTAAAGCTTGCAGCGGACGATCGACGCGAGATCGATGCGAGCCCGAACGCTGTCCCGGACGGCGCGATGAACGCGTTGCCGATACTGGTGGAGCTGCAGTCGCATTGCGCGGATTTCGCAGCGACAAAAGCGCCACACGTCATCAACCTGACCTTGCTGCCGCTGTCGGACGCCGACGTCGTATTCCTCGACGAACAGCTCGGGCGCGGCCCGATCGACACGCTGTCGCGAGCCTATGGCAAGTGCCAGGTTTCGAGTACGCAAATAGCCAACGTGTGGTGGGTACGCTTCTACAATTCGATGGGCACGCTGATCCTCAATACACTGGAAGTCATCGACGTGCCGGCGGTTATCTGCGCTGCGCCGGAAGACCTCAGTGATTCGGCGGCGCGCCTCGAAGGACTGCTGACGCCGTACTGGTCGGGAGTGGCGTGACTCGCACGGCGACTACGGATGAACGGCAGCCGAACCAGGCGCCGGGCCGCTACGAATGCCGCATCTGCTGGTACCTGTACGACCCGTCGGAGGGAGACCCGATGGAACAGATTCCCGCGGGCACGGCATTCGGGGAACTCCCCGGGCACTGGCGCTGCCCGCAATGCGACGCGGAGCAGTTCGCGTTCCTGCCCGTCAATGACTGAAACAACGGATCGGATCGCGTCCATGGTGCTGCATTTCGAGCACATCGAACGCCAGCACATGCGGGGACTGCCGATCCTGCATCCGCGGCTTGCGGTCGAGGCGGTTGCAGCCCGCGACTTCGGCGAGCACACGTTATTCATTCTGATCTCGCCGTGGTTCATGAATCTCGTCCTGTTGCCGGGCACGGACGAATGGGATGCCTGCGAACAGGGCGAGTGCCTCGACATCGAGTTTCCCTACGAAGCGCTGGAATTCAGCGTGTCGCACGACGCCGAACTCGGCACATTCCTGAGCAGCGTGCTCTTTCGGACGGTCAGCGAGTTTCAGGACCAGGCGTCGGCGTGTGACGTGGCAACCGAACTAATGCGGACTTTATTCTCGACCAATACCGCCGCGGATGGGCCGGCGAACAGGAAACGCCATACGCTGAGCCGACGATCGTTGTTGACCGGGTTGGGTACGAACTGATGCACGAGTTGTCCGTCTGCCTGGCGTTGATCGAGCAGGTCGAGCGGATAGCGCGCGAGCGCAAGGCCCGGACCGTTTCCCGAATCGTCGTCGAGCTCGGCCCGCTATCCGGCGTCGAACCGAGTCTGCTGCGTCATGCCTACCCGCTGGCGGCCGCCGGCACCGTGGCCGAACATGCCGAACTCGAGATAGAGGAATCCGACATCGTCGTCCAGTGCGGCCAGTGCGGGGCTCAATCTGCCGCTACTGCGAACCGGCTGCTGTGTTCCAACTGCGGCGACTTTCGAACACGCATCGTCAGCGGCGATGAAATGATCCTGCAGCGAGTAGAGCTCGCATCGGCACAAGTTAATCCAGCGTCTGCTAACGCCGTGCAGTAATGCGGCTGTTCAAGTCATTCGCGGCAGCGCGAATGCGATCCAGGAGCCGATCGATGCTTGCCCCTTCGACATTATCGTGCGCGATAGTACGATCGAGTTCGGGCCCGGCAAGCGCTTCCGCAACGGACCGCTGATGTGCGAGCACCTCCAGGGTTGCCTCCGACGCGTCGGAGGCACTGCTGCGACGCTGCTGCAGGCGGCCTTCGATCAGCGCCTGCGGCGCGCGAACGTCGACGATGACCGCCGTGTACCCGCAGCTGTTGGCCGTTTCGAGGGCGAAGGCGCGCTCTTCGGCGAGAAGAAAAGTCGCGTCGAGAATGACGTTATGCCTTGCATCCAGCAGGGTCTTCGCCTTCGAAACAAGTGCCTGGTAGATCTTGTGGCTGGAGTCCTTGTCGTAAATCCCGGCATCCATGTCTGACTGGCTGTCGGCGGTTTCCGCTAATCCGAACAGGCGTTTTCGTTCGATATCCGATCGCAGCCGTATCGCGGGTAGTGCGGCCATGACCTGCCCGGAGACCCAGGTCTTGCCGGACCCCGACAACCCGCGCATGACAATCAGTACCGGCGCCGGTTTCCACGTTTGGCGTAACGCGATCCGGCAATAGCGATCGGCATCGGCGAGATCGCGAAGGCGCTCCGCCTCCAGGCTGCGTTCCTGGCTGGAGATGACCGCCACTTTCGCACGTACGAGGCACCGGTATACGAAGTACAGGTCGAGGAAAACGATGCCGTCGTAGTCGCCGGTTCGTTCCAGGTATCGGTTCAGGAAATGGGCGGCGAGTTCGCGGCGGCCTTTGGAGACGAGATCCATGACGAGGAAAGCGATATCGCAGATAACGTCCGTGCGGCGCAGGTCGTCGTTGAACTCGATGCAGTCGAACGTCCGGATGCCGTCAGGCATACGCACGAGATTCGCGAGGTGCAGGTCACCGTGGCAGTCGCGAAAGAAGCCGGCATCGAAACGCGCGGCGATGTCGTCGGTGAGCGCGTCCAGTCCACGCTGCGTCCAGTCGCGGAGTGATGCGAGGTCTTCCTGGCCAATACTGCCGTCGAGCGCCGTAAAGTTGTCGTGCATCTGCTGCACAGTCATCCTTAATACTCGCTCGCGAAACTCGTTTTCCACCCGCGGCGCGTCGCGATGCCGCTCTGCAACGGCGGCGCCGAGCGCCCGCATGTCGTCGACGGTCAACCGGCCGAGCAGCAGCTGGCGATCGAGGCGCATATCGGTATCGAAGCGGCGCATCTTCACCGCGTAGTCGACCGCCTTGCCGTCGCCGCCGAAACGAACCTGCCCGCCGGAATCGGTGATCGGCACGACGGAGAGGTAAATGTCGCCGGCCCAGGGACGATTCAGCCGCAGCTCCTCCTCGCAAAAGTGTCGGCGCTTTTCGACGCTGCCGAAATCAAGGAAATCGAGCACCAGCGGCTTCTTGATCTTGTACGCATAGGCGTCGGTCAGGATGACCCAGGAAATGTGCGTTTCGATACGGTCGATCGTCGTGACCGGATGATCGAACGCCTCCGGTGCCATCAGCCGATCGACGAGTTGCGTGCTCGCAGGCGATATCCCGGCTGCCGCGTGATGCATGGCTCAGGTATCGCCCGGTAAAGGCGGCGTTTTCAGCTGCCGGCCGATCGCCAATTTCAGCATCGGCGGCGCAGCCAGCGTCGTGACGAAGACCATCGCGACGATCGCGCCGAACACGGCGTCGTCGAAGACGCCGAGCGTGCGCCCGATGGCGGCAAACACGAGACCGACTTCGCCGCGCGGCAGCATGCCGATACCGATCACCCACTTGTCGGACGACGGTCCGGCGCCGAGGCCGCTGACGAGCTTGCCGGCGAAAGCGGCGACCAGCAGACCGGCAGCGAGCGTGATCACCGGCCACGACAGGAACGACTCGATCTTGACCTGGATGCCCATCAGGATGAAAAAGATCGGTACGAGGATGACCTCCAGCGGCATGATCAGCTCGCGAATTGTGACGACCCGCTCGTTGTCGGCGCCGCGGTGCTCCGTGAAATAACCATCGTGCAGGATAGTGCCCGCAGCGAACGCGCCGATGATCGTTGCAAGTCCGGCGAGATTGGCCATCCACGCAAGAATCATGACGAACAGGTAGGAGGTGAACATTTTTGCCTCGACGATATCGAGGCGGCTCATGATTTTGGCGAGTACGCGCACGGTCGCGGGGCCCAGCAGGATCGCAGCCACAAGGAACAGGCTCGATACGATAATCACGGTAACCAGCTGTGCCATGTCGACGCTGCCGCTGACGACGAAACCGGAAACCACGGCGAGGATGATCAGGCCGAGGATGTCGTCGGTGACGGCCGCCCCGAGCACGATACGGCCTTCCCGGGACTGGCTGCGGCCCATCTCCTTGAGTACGTGCGCCGTGATACCGATGCTGGTGGCCCCGAGGGTCGCCGCGATGAACAGGGTCGCGTTCAGCGGCATGTCGGGACGCATCAGCAGCACGGTGGCAAACCCGAACAGCACGGGCGCGGCGACGCCCAGCAGCGCAACGCGTATCGATTCGGCGCCAACGCGTTTCATTTCCTCGATGTTTGTCTCAAGCCCGACCATGAACAGCAGGAAGATGACGCCGTAGCGCGAGAACACGTCGACGGCATGCGCGACCTGCATGACCTGCCCGCCCTGCGGCCCCGTCATGATTGCGGCGAGCTCGGGGCCCTTCTCGGAACCGAAAGTCGCGATTGCAACCTCGTTGATGCCGGCGCCGGCGAGCACGCTGTCGACGACTTCGAAAACCCGCGGGCCTTCGCGCAGCACCGCAATCAGGTCGAAGCCGAAATACCAGGCGATGTTGCCGAGCAGAATGCCCATCAGCAGCTCGCCGAGTACCGTCGGCTGCCCCAGCTTGCGCGCACCGACGCGGCCGATGACGGCGAAGGCAAGTATGCTCGTTACGCCGAGGATAACGGGCGCTATCGGGTCTCCGTGAAATGCTGCGGTCGCGCTAGCCATCCAACTCAGCAGATACGCGGCAACGGATCATCCTCGAGTTCCTCGAGGAAGCGTTCGCCACCGAGTGAGGTCTCGAGAATTACCCGGTCGTCTGACGCGGAGATTCGCCCGATGACTGCCGCATCCTTGCCGCTTGGCAGCCGACGCATCGCGGCCACCGCGTCTTCCGCCTGTTCCGCTGCGATCACGGCGACGACGCGCCCTTCGCAGGCGAGGTAATAGGGATCGTAGCCGAGCATGTCGCAGACGGACTGCACGGCATCCCGGACCGGCACCGATGCGCCGAGCCGCACACCGAGACCGGTCGCCCGGACGATCTCGTTGGCAACGGAAGCAAGGCCTCCACGTGTCGGGTCGCGCATGAAGCGCAGGCCGTCGAACGACATCAAAGCCGCGGTGAGTTCGATGACCGACCCGGAATCGGATTGCACATCACCACGCAGGCCAAAGTCCTCTCGTGCCAGCATGATTGCAGTACCGTGATCGCCGACGGTGCCACTGACCAGGACGATATCGCCGTCGCGGATCTTCTGCATCGTCGGCCGTGTGCCGGGTCGCCGTACGCCGACGCCGGTCGTTGCGAGGTACAGGCCGCCGCCTTCGCCGCGCCGCAACACCTTGGTATCCCCGGCGCTCACTTTTACGCTGGCTTCGTTAGCTGCCTGCGCAAGGCTCGCCACGAGCCGCTCCAGCAGCGTGACCTCGAGGCCCTCTTCGATGAACGCATTCAGCGTCAGGTACATGGGCCGGGCGCCAGCGACGGCAAGGTCGTTGATCGTTCCGTGCACCGCGAGCGAGCCGATATTGCCGCCCGGGAATTCCAGCGGCTGCACGGTGAAGCCGTCGGTCGTGATCATGACGTCGCCGCCATTCAATGCGATTGGCACCGCGTCTGCCTGCGTGTCCAGGTCTGCCTTGCCGAGGTGCCGCGCGAACACATCCTCGATGAGTTCGCGCATGAAGCGACCGCCGTTGCCGTGCGCCAGCGAGATGCGTTCGTCATCCATTAGTGCGACATCCCCGCATCACGCGCCGCAAGCTCGGCCGCCTGTCCCACACACAAGGCTGCATCGTTGCACGGCAATCGCGCCGGTAGGCGAACGTCGAAACCGTCTCGCTGCAACTTCTCGACAAGCTGCTCCGCAAGCACTCGATTCTGGAAGACGCCGCCGCACAGGCCGACGGTAGCGAATTTGCGCTCGTTGTGAATGGCGCGCGCCTGCTGCAGCATGAGGTGCGCAAGGCTGGCGTGGAATATCTCTGCGCGCACGGTCGCGCTCAACTGCTGGTCGGTAAGCATCGGCAGTAATGGTGCCCAGTCGCTGCGCCAGATACCATCGCTGTCCCTGGTGAGTGGCAAGGACAGTGGTTCGCGACGATGGCGGCACAGGGCTTCGAGCTGCATCGGCCCGGCAGCCTCGTAACTGACGCGATGTATGCCGAGGATCAACGCCGCCGCCGCGTCGAACAGGCGGCCCGCCGCCGTCGTCACCGGGCAGTTCAGTCCGGATCGCCACGCCGCCTCCACGAGGCCGTCGCCGTCGGGTGCAGCGGGCCACGGTAACCCGGTTTCCCACAGCAACGCTGCGGCGCTGCGCCACGGTTCTCGACCCGCACGGTCGCCCCCGGGCAGGCTGAATGGACGCAGGCTCGCAACGCGACGCCAGTTGCCGGCATGGCCGAGCAGGGCCTCGCCGCCCCAGAGGCTGCCGTCGTCGCCGAGGCCGACGCCATCCCAGGTAAATACCAGCGCGGGTTCATCAAGGCCGAACTCGGCGGCAAGGGCACTGGCATGCGCATGGTGATGCCAGACCGTGTCGACGGCGAGCGCTTGCTGGCGATACGCCCAGCGGTGCGTCGTGTAGCCGGGGTGGGCGTCACAGACGATGCGTTCCGCCCGAACGCGGTACAGCGCCTGCAGGTCTGCAACAACTCGCTCGAACACCGCGAGACTGCGAGGGCTGTCCATTTCACCGATGTGCGGGGATACGACGACGCGGTCCTCCCAGCTGAGCGCGATCGCGCCTTTCATCTGGCCCCCGACCGCAAGCGTCGGCATCGCCTGGGGCCATGGCATTTTCAGTTCGCGGGGAGCCGCGCCACGACCAATTCGTAGCGGGCGCATTGTTCCGGCAATACTGCGATAGACAGAATCATCGGCCGGTCTGACGATGCGACGATCATGGTGCAGGAAGGCGTCGGCGATTCCCCCGAGGCGATCCGCCGCCTCGTCGTTATCGATCAGCACCGGTTCGCCGCTGATATTGCCGGACGTCGCGACCAGCGGCCGGCCGAGCGCGTCAAGCAACAGTTGTTGCAGCGGGCTGTAAGGCAGGAACGCACCGATCTCCGCGAGTCCTGCGGCAACGTTCGCCGCAAGCGCCGTGCCGGATTTCTTTTCGAGCAGCACGATCGGGCGCTCCGGGCTTGTGATCAACGCAGCCTCCGCGTCATCGGGCGTCGTGTACCGGCGCAGGCAGTCCAGGTCGTCGTCTCCTGCTATCGGAAACATGACCGCGAGCGGCTTGTCCGGACGGCATTTCCGTTCGCGGAGCCGGGCAACAGCCGCGTCATTCAGCGCATCGCACAGCAGGTGGTAGCCGCCGATGCCCTTGACCGCAACAACGTTGCCGTCGCGAATGAAATGAATCGCGTTGTCCAGCGCGTCGCCGTCGAGAACGGCGCCGTCGGCGACGAAGGTCAGCGTCGGACCGCAGGCGGGACAGGCGACTGGTTCCGCATGGAAGCGGCGATCTGCAGGGTTCGTGTATTCGGCTTCGCATTCCGCGCACAATGGAAAGTCGGCCATGCTGGTGTTCGGCCGGTCGTAGGGCAGCGACTCGATCAGCGTGTAGCGCGGGCCGCATTGTGTGCAGTTGATGAACGGGTAGCGGTAGCGGCGATCGTCCGGGTTGCGCAGTTCGTGCCTGCAGTCGTCGCACATGAAGTAATCCGGCGGCACGAAAACTCGCGGCGCGGCGTGCGACGAACTCTGAATGATGCTGAAGCCGATGGTCGAGACATGTTCGAGCCGTTCGCGGTGAATGATCGTTGCGCGCGACAATGGCGGCGCGCGCTCGATCAGTTCGCGACAGAACTGCTGCATTTTTTTCGCGGGTCCGCAGGCGACAATCTCGACTTCGCCCACCCGGTTCTGAACCTGTCCGGTGATGCCGTGCTCGTCGGCGAGGCGGTACACGAACGGTCGAAAGCCGACGCCCTGCACATGCCCGGCAAGCGTCAGCCGCAGCGCCTTACGTTCTTCCGTTGACTGCGCGATTGCTGCCTGCGGCAAACGGGCCACAGGTGACACGGTATCCGGATCGGCCGTCCTAACCCGCCGCGCGTTCGGCATGCCTGCCTTCCCAGCGGTTGTCGCGATGGCCGGCGGACCACCAGATGCGGCACGCGCCTTCGTCCGAAACCATGCACGGCCCGATCGGTTTGCGCGGCGTGCACGCCCGGCCATAGAGTCGGCACTCGTTCGGGTAGATCTTTCCGAGCACGACCTTGGCGCAGTCGCAGCCCGGTGGCATCTCGCCGACGCGCTTGCGCGAGTCATCGGCATACGAGGGGAACGCGAGCCGCGCATCGTGCGCGGCAAATTCCGGCCGCAGCGTGAAGCCGGAATCCGGAATGATGCCGACGCCACGCCAGTTTGCATCGCCGACCTGCATCACGGTTTCGAGCTGCAGGCGGGCCAGGCTGTTGCCGCCGGGCCTCACCACTTCGGGGTAGCAGTTGTCGAGAAATACGCGTCCGCTTTGCAGCTGCCGCAGGACCGAGTACATCGCGGCCAGCAGCGTGTCTGCCCGGAAACCGGCGATTGCAGCGGGAATGCCGTGCCGGTCGACGACGAATTGCCATTCCTCCGGGCCCATGACTGTCGAGACGTGTCCGGGCGCAATCAGCGCATCGAAGCCCGGCGCTTCGGAATCCAGCAGCATTGCCACGGCTGGCCACGTGAGCCGCCCCGACAGCAGTACCAGCAGGTTGTCCGGCGCGCCCTCGGCGAGCATCGCCGCGACCGGCGCCGTGGTCGTCTCGAATCCGGCGGCAAAGAACACGACCTTTTGTGACGGGTTGTCCCTCGCGATACGAACGGCGTCGGTCGGCGACGCTATGGGCCGGATATCCGCGCCGGCCGCGCGCGCCTGTTCCAGTGAACGCGGGTCGCGCCGCGGCACGTTGACCGGTACACGCAGCATGTCGCCGAAGGCGACCAG
>JBFIQH010000104.1:0-10132 GCA_041609735.1 Woeseiaceae bacterium
ATGAGTGCACCGCGCGGGGAGTTCAGTTCACGGCTTGGATTCATACTGGCAGCCGCGGGATCGGCTGTAGGGCTCGGAAATATCTGGGGATTTCCGACGCAGGCCGCGAGCAACGGCGGCGCGGCATTCCTGATGGTGTACCTCGTCATGGCGTTCTGCCTCGCCTACCCGGCGCTGATGGCCGAACTGATTATCGGGCGCCACGCGAAGGCGAATGCGGTCACGGCCCTGCGCATGATCGCTCCTGGCGACGCCACGCGAACTCTCGGTGCCGCGACCGGCTACGTCGGCATGACAACGGCGAGCCTGATTCTCAGCTTCTACGCGATTGTCGCCGGCTGGATGCTGGCGTACTCGCTGGCGGCGGCTGCGGATCTCGCGGGCATGAACGATCTGTCCGCCTGGTTGACGACTTTCAGCGTCGAACGCAACCTGCTGTTCACGGGCGTCTTCATGGCATTGACGATCGCGATCATCTGCGGCGGCGTCAAGAACGGCATCGAGAAGTGGTCAGAGCGTCTGATGCCGTCGCTGTTCGTCCTGCTGATACTGCTCGTCATTTACGTGCTGACGCTCGACGGGGCCATGGACGGCGTTCGCGCCTACCTTATTCCGGACTTCAGCCGTGCCGTCGAACCCAACCTGATTGTCAGCGCGATGGGCCAGGCGTTCTTCTCGATGTCGCTCGGTGTCGGCACGATGCTGATCTATGGTTCCTACGTCAGCGACAGGGAAAATCTCGTGTCACTTGGCCGCTCGGTGACGCTGGTCGACATCGGCATCGCTTGCCTGGCCGGATTGCTGATCATTCCGGCGATGTTCGTCGCGCAGCACAACGGGGTGCAGATCTACGACGCGGCCGGCAACCTGATCGCTGAAGACACGTTGATATTCACGGTGCTGCCGGCGCTGTTTGAGTCGATGGGCGGAGCGGGCACGATCATCGCACTGGCGTTCTTTATCCTGATGTCGATCGCGGCGCTGACGTCATCGATTTCGATGCTCGAGGTGCCGGTCGCCTATACCGTCGAAAACCATGCACAGAGCCGCAAGCGCGCGACGATCCTGCTCGGCACGGCGATCGGCTTGATGAGCGTTATCCTGGTACTGAATTTCGAGATGCTGTTCGGGCTCGCCGTCGCCGTCGCGACCCGCTACAGCCAGCCGGTGCTGGGCCTGTTGCTGTGTGTGTTTGCCGGCTGGATCTGGCACCGCGATGGTCTGCTCGGCGAGATTCGCAAGGGCATCCCGGACGCCGAGCACGGCTGGTTCTGGAAGATCTGGCCGTCGTACGTTCGCTACGTCTGCCCGGCAGCGATCATTATCGTCTTTGTCCAGAAATTCATCGCCTGACCGCTTTAATTGGCTTCTTATCAGCCCCCGGCGACCGCGCCGACGATCATGAACGGTTTCTCGCCGGTCGCTATCGAGTCCGGCAGCGGCCTGTCCGGCGAGTCGTGAGACACATCTTCGCCATCGGCGAAGAAGCGCACTTTGGGCCGGCGCTTGAGCGTAACGTGTTCGCGCACGGTGCCGCGCAGCATCGGGAATTTTGCCTCCAGCGCATCGAGTATCGAGCGTTGCGTGACCTTGCCCGGTACGTTGAGTAAGACTTCGCGATCGCAGCGCGCCAGCATCTGCAGGTGATGCGGCAAGAGCACCCGTATCATGTGATCGTCTGGACTTCCACGGACAATACAGCGGGCAGGTCGCGCACAATAGCCTGCCAGCTGTCGCCGTCATCGTTCGATGCGTAGACCTGACCGCCGGTCGTGCCGAAATAGACGCCGCAGGGGTCCGCGGTGTCGACGGCCATCGCGTCGCGCAGCACGTTGACGTAACAATGTTCCTGCGGCAGGCCTTGCGTCAATGCCTCCCATTCTTCGCCGCCGGTACGGCTGCGATAGACGCGCAGTTTTCCTTCAGGCGGGTAGTGCAGGGAATCGCTCTCGATCGGCACGACATAGATCGTCTCGGGTTCGTGCGGATGCACGGCGACCGGAAAGCCGAAGTCGCTCGGCAGGTTGCCGCTGATCTCGCGCCAGGTGTCGCCGCCGTCGTCGCTGCGCAGCACGTCCCAGTGCTTTTGCATGAACAGCGTGTTCGGCGTCGTCGGATGGATCGCGATGCGATGGACGCAGTGCCCGACCTCGGCCGTCGGGTCCGGAATGTACTCGGAATGCAGGCCCTTGTTGATCGGCTTCCAGGTTGCGCCGCCGTCGTCGGAGCGAAACGCGCCGGCGGCCGATATCGCGCAAAAAATTCGCTGCGCGTTGTCCGGGTCGATAGCGATCGTGTGCAGGCACAAACCGCCCGCGCCCGGCGCCCAGCCGGCGCCGGATTCGTGCCCGCGCAACCCGGCCAGCTCGTGCCACGTGACGCCGCCGTCCGTCGTGCGGAACAGCGCGGCATCCTCGACGCCTGCGTACCAGGTATCCGTATCGTCGAGCGACGGCTCCAGGTGCCAGACGCGCTCGAACTCCCACGGATGCTGCGTGCCGTCGTACCACTGGTGTGTCGTCAGCGCTTTGCCGGTTTCCTCGGAGGTGTCGTAAACGAACAGGTTGCTCTCGCCCTGCGGCATGCCCTGGCTTGCAGCGGCTTCTGCCTTGCCGTCGGACCCCGGCTGAAACCAGGTCTTGCCGCCGTCGTCCGAGCGCTGAATGATCTGCCCGAACCAGCTGGACGTCTGGGAGGCCAGCAGGCGGTTGGGATCCCTGGGCGATCCGTTGACGTGATAGATCTCCCACCCGGCGAAATGCGGCCCGTCGATCGACCATTGCTTGCGCCGTTTGTCGGAAGTCAGGATGAAAGCGCCCTTTCGGGTGCCGACAAGAACTCGGATGGCGGCCACGGCTTATCTCCCGCTGAAGGAAATGTTCGCCTATTGTCTACCGGCGGCGCTGAAATACAAATCATCATGATCGAGACTTGGTCTCGACATCGCTACGAACCGACGTATTTCGCGTAAACACCGCGCGCTGCGGCGGGTTCATCGGTTCCCTTGATGATCGCCCTGCCGTCGCGGAACAGGGTGATTTCATAAGAATTGTCGCCGTCCGTTATTTGCGCGCGCAGTATGTGCTCGTTCATATTTACCGTGCCGTGCCGGCGCAGTCGTGCGGCAAGTCCGTCGAAGTCGATGCCGTCGTTTTGCTGGCGATGGCGCAGCTGTACGGCGTTGCGGCCACACAATGCATCGGCATTCGAACCCGACTTGCCGTCGAGGTGTTCGAAGTAGCGATGCTTGCAGCACGGGCAGTCGCCGTTTTCGAAAGCGTTTGCGACGTTCAGCGTCAATATCTCGTTTGTCCAGAGATCGATATTGAGCAGCGTGCGGCTGACACGGTCGAAGTTACCGGTCAGTATTTTCAGCGCTTCGGTCGCCTCGAAGTTGGCGACGATGCCGACGGCGGGACCGATGACGCCGACGGTATCGCAGGTTGCGCTGCTGCCCGGCGGCGGCGCCTCGTCGAACAGGCATCGAAAGCACGGCGTAGCAAGATCCCCGTCCATCCATACAGCCCCGGGGGAGTGCGGCAGCGCGGCGAAGGCCATGCCGGTCGTGCCGACCGTGGCGCCGTAGACGTAAGGAATGCCGTGTTTGACGGCGACATCGTTGGCGAGATACCGAGTCTCGAAATTATCGAGGCCATCGACAAGGATGTCAGCATCGCCAGTCAGACGTTCGATATTCGTGTGATTGATGTCGTCGACAACGGCCGTAACCGTTATCGATGAGTTGATTTCGCCAAGGCGACGCTGCGCGGCGATCGCTTTCGGAATCGCATCGTCGACGTCGGATTCATCGAACAGCACCTGGCGCTGCAGGTTCGTGATTTCGATAAAGTCCCTGTCGATGACGACCAGGTGACCAACGCCCGCTCGCGCCAGCATATCGGCGGCGATACATCCCAGCGCGCCGCAACCCAGCACAACGGCGGTCGACTCCGCCAATTTGCGTTGGCCGCTTTCGCCGAAGCCGGCCAGCAACATCTGGCGATCGTAACGGGCAAGACTGTCGTCCATGAAGGGAATCTAGCACGTTACGAGACCGCTGCTGAACGCGGGATCGGCGGCCGTGACAATTTCCTGAATTCGCATTACCGATCGTTTATCGTCACAGACCGACAACAGCTCGAGTGCAGCGACAACAGAGGAGGATCGGCATGGGACCGCTGGCAGGCATTCTGGTCATTGAAATGAAAGGCATCGGTCCGGCCCCGTATGCCGGCATGTTGCTGGCGGACATGGGTGCTGACGTCATCGTCGTTGAAAGGTCGTTCAAGCATGCCGGAATCGGTCCTGCGCCGGATCGCGACATACACAGCCGCGGCAAGAGATCGATCGTGCTCAATATTAAAGAGGCTGCCGGGCTCGAGGCGCTGCTTCGACTGGTCGAGTCGGCGGACATGCTGATCGAGGGATTCCGGCCCGGTGTCGCAGAGCGTCTTGGTTTCGGGCCCGAGGCCTGCCTGGATCGAAATGCGCGGCTCATCTACGGACGAGTAACCGGGTGGGGTCAGACCGGCCCGCTCGCGGGCGCTGCCGGGCACGATATCAACTATATCGCGATTACCGGGGCGCTGGCGGCCATCGGCGGCCGGCGAAAGCCGGTGCCGCCACTGAATCTCCTCGGTGATTACGCCGGCGGCAGCCTGTTCCTGGTCAACGGGATGCTGGCGGCTCTCGTTGAACGCAGCGTTTCCGGCAAGGGCCAGGTCGTCGATGCGGCGATAACCGACGGTGCGGCAAGCCTGATGTCGGTCTGCCATGGCCTTGGCGCGGTCGGCGCCTGGCAGCCTGTGCGCGAAAGCAACCTGCTTGACGGCGGTGCGCCTTTTTACGCCGTTTACGAAACGGCAGACGGAGCGCATGTCGCGATCGGATCGATTGAACCGCAGTTCTACGCGTTACTGCTCGACAAGACAGGCATTGATTTTCAGCCTCGGGATCAATTCGATGCGCAGACCTGGCCGCAACAGGCCGAGGCGTTAGCGGCGGTATTCAAGACCCGCACGCAGGCCGAATGGTGCGAATTGCTGGAAGGTACCGACGTCTGTTTTGCGCCGGTACTGGACTATACGAAAGCCCCCGCCCATCGACACAACAGGAGTCGCAAGACGTATTTCACGGATGCGGGCGTCGAACAGCCAGCGCCTGCACCGCGGTTCAGCCGTACGCAATGCGCGCGGCCCGGGCAGCCAAAAAAAGCCGGTGCCGACACCCGCGACGTGCTGCAGTGGCTCGGCATGACCGAGGCGCAGATACGGGCATTGATGCCCTGATCATGACGACAGCCGCATAACCCGGTCCGGGCACCGAATTAAGGTTCGTTTCGGATCTGCCGTACCGCGGCCCGAATCTTGAGGTCCAGCATGACCTGTCCAATATCGTCAGAGGCGCGCCAGTAAGCGCCGCTGACACCGGGTCTCGTCGACGACAGCCGCATCGCCCGTTCACGAATTGTCTGCGGCGCAACGTGCAGCAGTTCAGACGTATCGCGCAGTCCGGCGTGCCAGCCGATTTGCTCGTCGCTGTAGCCTTGCGCAAGCAGCCAGTCGAATTGCCCGTTGTTCTCGTAGTAGTCATTTACGTGGACGACCGACGTACCGGAAGAGGCGAACTCGGCGCTGAGCCTGTCGGCAATCCGCTGCTGTGCCGCCTGGTTGCCCGCGCTATCGCCAATAAAATAAATGTGCGAGAAGCCGTGATGAATGAGGCTTCGCGTCACGTCCTCGAGTATCGCCTCGAAGGTCGACTCGCGCAGCGACACGGTACCGGCAAATCGCATGTGATCCGACGGAGGATCGATACCGCCTTGCGGGACATACGCAATGACCGGCGCAACCAGCGTCTTGCCGAGTGTGCGAGCGATCTCTTCGGCGGCGTGCATCACAACCAGGTTGTGCTTGCCAAGAATCGCATGTTCTCCATTCTGCTCGACGCCGCCGGTCGGAATTATCACGGTGCGATACCCTGAAGAGATCAGTTTCGACACTTCGGAGGTCGTCAGCGACTCGAGGAACACGGAATCCTCTGCGCGCTTGTGGTCCTCGGCACCGATCGTAACCGCGGAAACACCGATCAAGGTCGTCAGTAGCAGCAGGCCCGGCACGAAGCGGGGAGACAAGACGTCACGAAATGGCTTGATGTAGCAGGCAACGGCGCTGTGGTAGGCAGCCGATGACCCGTCGCTGAGGCCCAGTTCGAAAGTTTCCCGGTCACGCGGAACATACAGCGTGCCGAACAGCTTGTCCCAAACCGCAAAAATGAAACCGAAATTCCTGTCGGCATGTCTGTGCTCACGGCTGTGATGAATCTGGTGCTGTGCCGGGCTTATCAGCAGCTGGCTCATGAACGGTCCGTAAGACAGCCAGATATGGGAGTGCCGCAGGTGGTAGCCAAGCAGGTAAAAGGACATCACGGCCAAGCTGGTCACCGTGACCTTTATGCTCGAGAAACTGTCGGCCCAGAAAAAGCTGAATATCGAATGCGCCGTGCCGGCGAGAATCGCGCCGGTGGTCAGGGTAAGGAAATCGTCGACCGGGTGCATGCGATAGGCTGTGAGTGGATTCAGCACTTCCGCCGAGTGATGAACTTTATGAAACTGCCACAGGAAGGACCACTTGTGTTGCGCGAGGTGCGCCAGGTATATCGCGAAATCAAATGCGGCCAGAGCAACGAGCGCGTACATATACACGACCCAGGTTGGCGCCACCAGGCTTCCGGGTGTGCCGAAATATTGCAGAAATCCTGTTACCAGGTAATTGACGAATGGATATGCGGCGACCGCCAGCGGGGCCAGCATAAGCGCATAGACAACGCGATTTATTACGAAAAAAACAACATCCGTCCTCGCGGAGCGATGTCGCCACAGCGACGCGGGGAAACAGAACTTGAAAAAGCCGCTGAGTCGCTCTGAACGGCCGTCGGACATCATGAAAATGACGAGCGCGAATGCGAGAGTGGTCGCGATATAAAGCCAGTAAACTCTTTCCCCGGGATCGAGAAAGGACTGCACGGGGCTTGCGATAGCTTCGAGTGCGTTCATGTTACCGACTTTCTGACGCCGCGACCGTTGGACGACGCTGAGCGTTTCGCGTTCGCATCGGAGTCCACCGTCAGATCACGGGGTATGCTCCATTGCCTGTTTTTTACCAGAGTACGAATAGCTGCTGCTGCTGAGAGAGCTCTTGCGACGCAATTCGGCGAAATTCTTCTCTGCGTTGGCATAATACGTTGGCGACAGACGCAATGCTTCAGCGAGGAAATACCACGCTTCCTCGAAGTCTCCGTTTGCGCTGGCAATGGCTCCTACCTCGTTATGAGCCTGTGCAGGATCGAGTACCTCGAGATAGGTATCCAGCGAGTCCTCGTACCAGCCTTGTCGTGCATAAACCATGGCGAGATTTCGCCACGCCCTTGGATTATCGCTGCGCTTCGCAACCGTGTAAAAATCGACCGCTGCCTCGCGATACAACATTGCGAGGTACTGGGAGTAGCCCCTGTTGATCAATATACTGTCTGACTCGGGCTGCAATTCCAGTGCGCGATTGTAATGCGCCATTGCCGTTTCGAAGTCTGAATTGCGATCGGCGATCACGCCGAGAGCATTGTGCGCGCGCCAAAGCGATGCATCTGCGGCAACCGCTTTCTCAAGCAATTGCTGCGCCTGCGTTTCATTGCCGGAACGGAAGTAAACCAGCCCCAATCCCTCGAGCGAACCGGCATGCTCTGCATCTTGTTGCAGCGCATAACTGAAGGCCCGCGCTGCGAGGACCGAATTGCCCTGCAGTACGTGAATATTGCCAATTTGCGCCAGTACGTCGACGTCAGTCACGTCAAACTTGAGTGCACGAACGAGATAAAACTGCGACTTGCCATATTCGCCGTCGCGAAACGCAAGGGCGGCCTTTGCCATGGCTTCGTCCTTGGAGGCGACCGGAAATTCGGTCGCAAATAACACTTCGAGGCTGCTGTCGCCAAAGTCCGTGGCAACAGCGCGATCAATCCCGCCCGGTTGCGTCGATGCGCATGCCGATAGCGACAGAATCGTCGCCGCAAAAAAGAGTCGTTTTACCTTTACAGAAAGTTTCATCAGAGGCTCCTTCCCGATTGATGAGTTCTATCGCCGTTACCCGAGTCGGCTGAAAGAGTCGATGATTCGAAGCGCCGCCGGACCGACGGCAACCACAAAAAACACCGGAAACATGCACAGCACGAGTGGGAAAATCATGCGGGTACCGATCTTGGCAGCCTGTTCCTCGGCCGCCTGCATTCGCTTGTCGCGAAATTCTTCCGAATAGATGCGCAGGGCATCGGCGACGCTCGTTCCGAAACGCATCGACTGCACCAGGAGGCCGACAAGCCCCCGAATATCAGGCAATCCGGTTCGATCGGCCAGGTTGCGCAGCGCTTCCTCCCGCTGCATCCCGGCTCGCATCTCTGCATTGACCATCGCCAGTTCTATCGAAAGTTCCGGGTGGCTGACGTTAAGCTCGTCCGCAACGCGCTGAATGGCTGGGCCAAGACCGAGGCCGGACTCCACGCAGACGACAAGCAAGTCCAGCGCGTCGGGAAAGCCGTTGCGTAACAATCGCATGCGGGCAGCCAGTTTCTTGGATAACACGTAGTTCGGTAGCAACAAACCAATCGCCGCCGCCGATGCGACGTACAGCATCAGTTCGTTGGTCGTTACCTCAGCGGTAAACTGCGCGCCTACCAGCACTGCGCCGGCCAGCAAGATGGTCAGCACGGCTTTCAATGCATAGAAGGTCTGCAGCGCCTGGGGTGTCCGGAATCCGGCTCGATATAGATCCTGCTGGGTCTTGTGGCGTTCGAGATCTTCCTTTGGCAACGCAAAAACTGCCAGGGGCCCGATCGCCGTGGTGACTTTCAGCCATCCGGACTCTTCCTCCTCGGTGCCTTCGCCGAGGAAACTGAGCTTGCGTCGGACCGGGTTGGTGACGCCAAACACAATGACCGAGATGCCGGCGACAAAAACGAAAATCGTGACTGCGACGACCGCGACGACGGTTCGTTGCAGGATAACCTCGTCGGTAAAATAAGTGTTCAGCAGTCCGATTATGCTTTCCATTGCTTCAAACCTCGATGCGGAGAATGCGCCTGATCCAGAACACGCCGATGCCTGCCATGACGAATGCTGTGGCGATCATTTTTTGACCCCGTTCATCGTCGAGCAGTATCGGCAGGTAGTCAGGCGAAGTAACCATCAGGACTGCAAACAGGAACAAAGGAACCATCGTCAGGACCCAGGCGGACATTCGACCCTCGGCCGACAGTGTCTTGACCTTGCGCTGCAATCGAAAACGACCTCTGATTACTGCGGATATTCGCTCGAGTATCTCGGCGAGATTACCGCCGGATTCTTTCTGAACGAGGACCGCGGTCACCAGGGCCATAACGGTCACCGTCGGGATGCGTCCGAGTAGCCCGAGCATCGCCCTGCGCACGTCGTTGCCATAGTTGATGTCGCCGAATGTAAGCTCGAACTCCCCGGCAATCGGGTCGTCGAAATCATCGGCGATCATCTTCAAGGATGCGGAAAAAGGGTGGCCGGCGCGAAGCGCTCGGGTCATCGTTTCAATGGCATCGGGTAATTGTTCCTCGAATTTCATCAGGCGCTTGGTTCGATCCATCGAAATTCGCATGAACGGGACATATGCGGCGAACGCGCCGGCAAATATTGCGACATACCAGATTCGAACAGCAAACCATGTAAACAGCGCAGCGCTGATGGTCAATACGATAGAAAGTAAAATAACTCGATACGCAAGATACTTATGACCGGATTGTTCGATCGTTTCCGCAAGACTCTCCATGAGCGGGAGCCGTTCGAGTTGTCTCTCCCATGGGCTCAGCTTTCTGAGGTATTTCTCGCGAAGCAGTGACGTAAAAGCGCCTTCGGCCTCGGCCGACTGTATTTCGCCGAGCTTTTTCTGCAGCCGCTTTCTTGCAGCCGCGTTCTCACCGAACACCGGAATCGTCAGGCCCTGGACAAGCAGGAATGCCGTTGCGAAGATCAATCCGATAAAAATCAGCAGCCCGTTAGACATTTGACTACGCCTCCGCTTTATAGGTGGGGTCGAAAACCTCGATCGGCAACTCG
>JBFIQH010000105.1:0-10064 GCA_041609735.1 Woeseiaceae bacterium
GATAACACCGACCGGCTCGTGACGTTGAAGGACGACTGCCGGCAACTGGGTATCACGCTCGAAACGCCGAGTATCAACCGATCGTCTTACCACTTCAGCGTATCGGGCGACACGACGATCCTTTACGGTCTCGGCGCGATCAAGGGTGTCGGGCGGGCCGCTGTCGAGGCGCTGATCGCGGAGCGAGATGCGCATGGAGTGTTTCGCAACCTGACGGAGTTCTGCCGTCGCGTCGACCACGACAAGGTCAATCGCCGCGCACTCGAGGCGATGATCAAGTCCGGTGCGATGGATGAATTCAATGCAACCCGACGCGCTCTGATGCACCTGTTGCCGGAGGCGATGGCCGCCGCCGACCAGCACGCCAAAGCGGTGGCCGCCGGGCAGAACGACATGTTCGGCCTGGTGATGCCGGACGAGGAGGTTGTCGCCGCCGAGCCGGTGCAGCTTGCGGAATGGCAGGAGCACCTGAAGCTCAGCAACGAGAAAGAAGCATTGGGCCTGTACCTGACCGGCCATCCGTTTCATGCCGTGCGCGCCGATGCGCAATTTTTCGTCGACGGTAGGCTGAGTGAGCTCGCCGCCGAAGCGCCGCCGGCGAGTGTCCCCGGCGAACGCAACTTTGCGCAGGCTCGGCGCGAGGTGACGATTGCCGGACTGATTGTCGATGTGCGCAAGCGAGGCAACCGTGTCAGCGTCGTGCTCGACGATGACACGGGGCGCATGGAGGTCAGCCTGTTCTCCGAAGCATTTCAGGAGTTTCGGCACCTGCTGGTCAAGGATGAGATTGTCGTCGTCACCGGCGCCTTGCGTTACGACGATTTCATTGCGGCCTGGACAGTGAATGCAAAGACCGTGCTGCACATCGACCGGGTGATCGAGTCGCGTGCGCGCGGGATGCTGCTCAGGCTGGCACCGAACGGGCAAGGCGGCGAGCTGTTGACCAAACTGCACGATATGCTGCTGCCATACCGCGAAGGTCATTGCGACGTTGCCGTCCAGTACTTCGGCGACTCGGCGCAGGCACGATTGAATCTGGGCCCCGAGTGGTCGGTGCGACCGAGCCGGGAATTGCGAGACAAACTGTCGGAGTTGCTGGGCGCCAGCAATGTCCGCCTGCTGTACGCACCCGGCCGGGAAATCATGTAAAGTCGGCGCTTCCCGTGCCGCAAACCAACGACGCCTAACATCAATTATGGACCTGAAGTTTCTGGATTTTGAGCAGCCGATTGCCGAGCTCGAAGCGAAGATCGAAGAACTTCGTTTTGTCGGCGACGATTCGGAAATCAATATTAATGAAGAGGTGCAGCGTCTGCGCGACAAGAGTGAGGCGCTGACGAAGAGCATCTTCTCGAAGCTGTCGGCCTGGCAGGTGGCCCAGGTTGCGCGTCACCCGAGCCGGCCGTACACGCTCGACTACCTCGCGAATATTTCGCCCGATTTCCAGGAGCTGCACGGCGACCGCATGTATGCCGACGACCCGGCGATCGTCGGCGGTGTCGGACGCATCGACGGCCGTGCCGTCGTCTTCATCGGGCACCAGAAAGGGCGGGATACGAAAGACCGCGTGCGCCGCAACTACGGCATGCCGAAGCCGGAAGGTTATCGCAAGGCACAACGCCTGATGCGGCTCGCCGAGAAATTCCGGCTGCCGGTCGTCACGCTTATCGATACCCCGGGCGCGTACCCGGGCGTCGGTGCCGAGGAGCGCGGCCAGAGTGAGGCCATCGCCTACAGCCTGTACCTGATGGCTGGCCTGAAAACGCCGATTGTCTCGGTCGTCATCGGCGAGGGCGGATCCGGCGGCGCGCTGGCAATCGGCGTCAGCGACCGGCTGTTGATGTTGCAGTACGGCATCTATTCCGTCATCTCCCCGGAAGGCTGTGCATCGATTCTGTGGAAGAGCGCGGAAAAGGCCCAGGACGCCGCTGAAGCGATGCGCATTACGGCGCCGGCGCTGAGCGAGTTCGGTCTCGTCGACGAAGTGCTCGAGGAACCGCTGGGCGGCGCTCACCGAAATTCGAACGCGATGGCTGAGGTCATTCGCAACGCGCTGATCCGCAATCTGGACGAACTCGACCAGCAGACGCCGGAACAACTGCTCGAGACCCGTCAGAAACGCCTCGCCGGATTTGGTGCCTTCAAGGAAGCGTGAGCTTCAGCCCGGAAGACCTCCTCACGGCGCTCGACGATCTCGAGCGCACCGCGGGCCCGGCGTCACGCTTTGTCGTCGCCTTCAGCGGCGGACTCGATTCGACGGCGCTCTTGGCAGCACTGGCGGATAGTGCCGGGGATCACGGCACGCCGCTCGTCGCCGTGCACGTCAACCACCAGCTGCACTCGGACGCCGGCGCCTGGGCGCGGCATTGCCGCCGCGTGGCCGAGCAGCTCGGCGTTGCATTCGAGGTCGAGACGGTTACCGTCACGATTGCGAGCGGCGCGGGCCCGGAGGCCAGCGCACGCAACGCACGCTACGCGGCTCTGCAAAAGCACGTGACCCCCGGCGACTGGCTGCTGTCCGCGCATCATCGGGACGATCAGGCCGAAACGCTGCTCTACAACCTGTTGCGGGGTAGTGGCCCGGCCGGTATCGCCGGTATTCATCCGATTCGCCGCTTCGGGCAGGGCTGGTTGGCGCGCCCGTTGCTGCACACCGACCGGCGGGCGCTGCGTGACTGGGCCGATCAGCGCGGCCTTTCGTGGATCGACGACCCCAGCAATGAAGCGTCTCTTCATGACCGCAATTTCCTGCGCAATGACGTGTTGCCGCTGCTCGAGTCGCGGTGGCCAGGTGTTGCCGCGCGACTGGCGAGAAGTGCCGCGCACGCCCGCGAGGCCGTCCTGCTCGCCGACGAGCTTGCCGATGATGACATCGTGCTCGCTGGCGGCCATCCGGCGCGGCTGTTTGTCAGCGTGCTGAACGCGTTGTCGTTGCCGCGTCGAAACAATGTACTGCGGCGCGCCGCTGTGCGCCTCGGGCTGCCGCCGATGCCGGCATCGGCGCTTGCCGGCATCGTCGGTGAGCTGCTGACGGCGCGCGAGGACGCGGCCCCACTCGTCCGCTGGTCGGATGCCGAGGCACGCCGCTACCGCGACGTGCTGTTTCTGATGCGCCCGCTCGCAAAACCGCGGTTCGGCGGCCGCGCACTCGGTACATCGCCGGTAGCGCTCGGCGCAGGGCTCGGTGCCATCCGCCTGGCCGAGGCCGATGGCCCGGGGCTCAGTGCGGCCTGTGCGTCGTCCGGGCTGACGCTGGCAACACGACAGGGGGGCGAGGAAATTCGTGTTTCAGGTCAGAGACATACGAAGAAATTGAAGAAATTACTTCAAGAAGAAGGCATCGTGCCGTGGATGCGCGAGCGGCTGCCGCTCGTTTACAGCGGCAGTACCCTGGTCGCCGTTGCCGATCTGTGGC
Source organism: Woeseiaceae bacterium (assembly GCA_041609735.1). GTDB lineage: Bacteria > Pseudomonadota > Gammaproteobacteria > Steroidobacterales > Woeseiaceae > UBA1847. The sequence goes on from JBFIQH010000105.1 coordinate 3,416, forward strand.
TCGCGGACGGCTGCGTCGAGAATGGCGGATATGCACTACTTTGGACGGACCGACCGGCGCTTCGATAACGTCTTTTCGGTGGCCTGACCGCAACCGATCTGATATCGTCTAAAGCCGTCTTTATCCAACGACGGCGCGTTCGAAGGGTTGGGAAAAAGCACCGAGTCGAAGTGCTTTGCTTCCAGCCCTTTCTTGTTTCCCGTCATATCAGAGGCCCAAACGAGATCGCCTATGACATCCTTCGTTTTCATCACCGGCGGCGTCGTGTCGTCCCTGGGCAAGGGGATTACGAGCGCCTGCCTGGGTGCCATTCTCGAGGCGCGCGGGCTCAGGATCAGCATGATCAAGCTTGACCCTTACCTGAATGTCGACCCGGGTACGATGAGCCCGTTCCAGCACGGCGAAGTGTTTGTTACCCACGATGGCACGGAAACCGATCTCGATCTCGGCCATTACGAGCGATTCGTGCGCACGACGACCGGGCGAAACAGTAACTTCACGACCGGGCGTATCTACGAATCGGTCATTGCCAAAGAGCGCCGCGGTGACTATCTCGGTGCGACGGTGCAGGTCATTCCGCACATCACCGACGAAATCAAGGAGTCGGTCATGCGCGGTGCCGGCGACGCCGATATCTGCCTTGTCGAGATCGGCGGCACCGTCGGCGATATCGAGTCACTGCCGTTCCTCGAGGCGATTCGCCAGATGGGCGTCGAACTGGGCCATGACCGCGTCGCCTATGTTCACCTGACGCTGGTGCCGTACATCGCGACGTCGTCCGAGATCAAAACCAAGCCCACGCAGCACTCGGTCAAGGAACTTCGCTCGATCGGTATCCAGCCGGATATCCTCGTTTGCCGCTCGGAGCAACCGCTGCCCGACGAGCAGCGTAAAAAAATCGCGTTGTTCACGAACGTCCAGGAAAAGGCCGTCATCTCCGCCTATGACGCCGACGACCTGTACAAGATCCCGGCGATGATGCACGAGCAAGGACTCGACGACATCGTCGTCAACCAGTTTCGCATGGATCTGCCGGCTGCCGACCTGCGCGAATGGCAAGCCATCGTCGACGCGAAGGCGAATCCGCAGAGCGAAGTCAATGTCGCGATGGTTGGCAAGTATGTCGACCTGCGTGACTCCTATATCTCGCTGTCGGAGGCGTTGCTGCACGGCGGCATCCACACGCGAACTCGGGTCAATATTTGCTACATCGAGGCGCAGGATATCGAGAAGAACGGCACCGGCTGCCTGCAAGGCATGGACGGTATCGTCGTGCCCGGCGGTTTCGGCGACCGCGGCATCGAAGGCAAGATTGAAGCGGTCCGTTACGCGCGCGAGAACGGCATCCCGTATCTCGGCATCTGCCTCGGACTGCAGGTTGCGGTCATCGAAGCGGCGCGCAACATGGCGGGCCTTGACGGCGCGATGAGCACGGAGTTCGACAAGCAGACGCCGCATCCGGTCGTGGGGCTGATTACCGAGTGGCAGACATCGACCGGCCGCGTCGAGGAACGCGACGAGCAGTCCGACCTCGGCGGCACGATGCGGCTTGGCGCGCAGAAGATTCTGCTCGAGAAGGACACGCTGGCCGCGATGACCTACGGTAAGGACTCGATCGAAGAGCGCCATCGTCATCGCTTCGAGGTCAACAACCATTACCGCGAGCGTCTCGAGAAAGCGGGTCTCGTATTCTCGGGCCTGTCGGTCGACGATCTCGTCGAGATGGTCGAAATTCCGAATCATCCGTGGTTCCTCGCCAGCCAGTTCCACCCGGAATTCACATCGAATCCGCGCGACGGCCACCCGCTGTTCAAGGGCTTCATACTCGCGGCGCGACTGCACCACGACGGCACGATCCCGCAGGCAGCCGAAGCATGAAGTTATGCGACTACGAGGTCGGCAACGACCAGCCGATCTTCCTGATCGCCGGCACCTGCGTCATCGAGAGCGAAACGATGTCGATCGACGTTGCCGGCAGGCTCAAGGAAACCTGCGAAAAACTGGGCGTTCCGTATATTTACAAGTCGTCGTTCGACAAGGCGAACCGCAGCTCGAAATCGGGCTTTCGCGGTCCCGGCATGGAAGAGGGCCTGCGCGTGCTCGGCGAGGTACGGCGCCAGCTCGGTGTCCCGGTGCTGACGGACGTGCATGAGGATACGCCGATGGACGAGGTCGCCGACGTCGTCGACGTATTGCAGACGCCGGCATTCCTGTGCCGGCAGACGAACTTTATCTTGCGTGTCGCGGGCACGATGAAGCCGGTCAATATCAAGAAAGGTCAGTTCCTGTCGCCGTGGGAAATGCAGAACGTGGTCGACAAGGCGCGGTCGACGGGTAACGAGCAGGTCATGGTGTGCGAACGCGGCTTCTCGTTCGGCTACAACAACCTCGTCTCAGACATGCGCAGCCTCGCCGTCATGCGCGGCACTGGCTGCCCGGTCGTTTTCGACGCGACGCACTCGGTGCAGCTGCCCGGTGGCAAGGGGTCGGCGTCCGGCGGGCAGCGTGAATTCATCCCGGTACTCGCGCGCGCGGCGGCCGCGGTCGGCGTCGCCGGGTTGTTCATGGAAACGCACCCGGACCCGGCCGTTGCGCTGAGCGACGGGCCGAATGCGATGCCGCTCGACAAGCTGGGTGACCTCCTCGAGACGCTCGTCGACATTGACCGGCGCGTAAAACGGCAGGCCTACCTCGAATCCGAACTCGGCTTATAGCAGCTACGGAGACACGATGATCAAGATCAGCAACATTCGCGGCCGTGAAATTCTCGATTCGCGCGGCAACCCGACGGTTGAAGCCGATGTGACGCTCGCCGACGGCAGCTTTGCGCGCGCCGCGGTGCCGTCGGGCGCCTCGACAGGGACCCGTGAGGCGGTCGAGCTGCGTGACGGCGACAAGTCGCGTTACCTCGGCAAGGGCGTGACCAAAGCCGTCGCCAACGTCAACGGCGTGCTGAAGGACGCGCTCATCGGCAAGGACTTCGACGACCAGCGCGCGCTGGACCGCTGCATGATCGAGCTCGACGGCAGCGACAACAAATCGAAGCTGGGCGCCAACGCGCTGCTCGCGGTATCGCTGGCGACTGCCAAGGCCGACGCGATTTCGAACAAGAAATCCCTGTACGCCCATCTCGGCGATAACACGACGATGCCAGTGCCGATGATGAACATCATCAATGGCGGCGCGCATGCCGACAACAGCGTCGACATCCAGGAATTCATGATTCTGCCGGTCGGCGCGCCGAATTTTGCCGAAGCGCTGCGTCACGGCACCGAGATCTTTCACGCGCTGAAGTCCGTGCTGAAGGGCCAGGGCATGAATACCGCGGTCGGCGACGAGGGCGGCTTTGCACCGAACCTGCCGTCGAACCAGGCCGCGCTCGACACGATCATGACGGCAATCGGCGACGCCGGCTTCGATGCCGGAGAAGACATCCTGCTCGGGCTCGACGTCGCGAGTTCGGAGTTCTACCGCGACGGCGTCTACGACCTAGCGTCGGAGAACCGCCAGTTCGATGCCCAGGGTTTCGCGGATTTTCTCGCCGGCCTTGCCGACAACTACCCGATCATTTCGATTGAGGACGGCATGGACGAAAGCGACTGGGACGGCTGGCGCATCCTGACCGATGCGATCGGCAGCCGCGTGCAGCTCGTCGGCGACGACCTGTTCGTCACGAACACGTCGATCCTCGAGCGCGGCATTCGTGAAAAAATTGCCAATTCCATATTGATAAAACCTAACCAAATCGGTACCTTATCTGAAACTCTTGATGCGATTACTATGGCAGTGGATGCGGGCTACTCGGCGGTGATCTCGCACCGCTCCGGCGAAACGTCGGATGCGACGATCGCCGACATCGCCGTCGGCACCGTGGCGACGCAGATAAAGACCGGCTCGTTGTCGCGATCCGACCGGATCGCGAAGTACAACCAGCTGCTGCGCATCGAAGAGGAACTGGGACCGGCGGCCAAATATGCGGGCCGTCGGGCGTTTTCGGTCGAGGCGGGCTGAGCGGCGCGTTGCGCTGCACAGATTGGGGGATTTACTGTTGGCCAACTTGCGCGTGATGCTGATTATGCTCGGCGGTCTCGCCGTCGTCCTGCTGGCGCAGCTGTTGTTCGCCGCCGACGGCTATCCGAAAACCGTCAAGCTGCGCGAGGCCGTCGCCGAACAACGTGCGCAAAACGAGGATCTGCGACAGCGAAATGCCGCGCTGGATGCCGAGGTCATTAATCTGAAGCAGGGTCTCGAAGCCGCTGAAGAACGCGCGCGTACCGACCTGGGCCTGATCGGCAAGGCCGAAACCTTCTACCAGGTCGTATCGGTCGACGACCGCTCTGATTAACGTGCCGGACGTCGCGTCGGCGCCCGTCGATGGGGTCGCACCTGCGCGCATCTTCGGTCCGCCGGTCGTTTCCGCAGTCATCAGGAACTCGCCTGAGGATTTTATCGTCGTCGAGGAACTCGGGTTCGTGCCATCAGGCGACGGCGAGCACGATTTTCTGCATGTCGAGAAAACGGCTGCCAATACGGCGTGGGTCGCGCGCCAGCTTGCGCGAATCGCCGGCGTCGCATCGAAAGACGTTGGCTACGCGGGGCTCAAGGACCGGCAAGCGATCACGCAACAATGGTTCAGCGTACGGCGGCCGAATCGTGACGGCACGGCTTGGGAATCCGCGGCGATCGACGGCGTACGGATTCTCGACGTCACCCGTAACTCCCGCAAGCTGCGCCGCGGCGCGCATCGGGGCAACCGGTTTCGAATTGCGCTTCGCTCTGACGACATCGGCGCGGCCAGCGAAGCCCTGCGAGCGCGCGTTGCGCTTATCCGCAAGCACGGCGTGCCGAACTATTACGGTGAACAGCGCTTCGGCCGGGGGAACAGCAATCTCGAGCTTGCACGCCAGATGTTCAACGGCAAGCGCCTGCAGCGCGACGCGCGCAGCCTCGCATTGTCGGCAGCCCGTTCGTGCCTGTTCAACATGATCCTTGCCGAGCGTGTCCGCACCAATACGTGGAATCGACTGCTGGCCGGTGACGTCGCGAATCTCGATGGCTCCGGCAGCGTGTTTGCGGTCGACAAAGTAACGCCGGAACTCGAGGCCCGAGTGGCCGCACTGGATATTCATCCGACGGCAACGCTGTGGGGAGACGGCGCGCCACTGACGCGCCTCGACGCAGCAGCAGTGGAACTCGGCGCTGTGGAACGCTGCCCGGAGATTGCACGCGGATTGATGCGAGCACGCGTAGACGCGGCCAGTCGCGCACTGCGGATGCGCGTCAGCGGGCTGTCGATCGAGATCGAGCAAGGGGTCGCGTGGCTGAGTTTCTCGTTGCCGAAAGGCGCATTTGCGACAACGGTACTGGCCGAAATTGCGGACTACGCGTCGCGCAGCAGCACGTAGACGGCACCGGTGCCGCCGTCGACCTGGCGAGTCGAGATGAAGGCGAGGACGCTGTCCCAGCGCCGCAACCAGCGATTGACGCTCGGTTTCAGTACCGGCCCGCGCTGGCCGGAGCCAAGTCCCTTGCCGTGCACGACCCGCACACAGCGCTTGCCCGTTCTCGACGCTTGCTCGATGAACTCCCGGAGGCGCACCCGGGCCTCGTCGACGGTCATGCCGTGAAGGTCAATCTCCGCCTGGACAGCGAAATTGCCGCGCGCGAGTTTACGCATGGTTCGACGACCGATAGACGGTCGGCGAAAACGGAGAATCTGACCACTGGACGCCTCGATGTCATCGATATCCGCCATCAGGCTCTCCTCGAGGGCCCGGGATTCGTCGGCGCGCGTAAATTGCGCGACGGCCTTCGGGCGGCGACGCGGGGCCTCCACACGAGCGTCCTGCTTGATCGGTTTTGCGCCCGCCATTGCGCGTCGAAAAAGTTCGTCGTCGTCCATGGTTTATCTATGCTCGCGTATGACGCGATACTGGGGAAAGTCGCAGCGTTTCAGTATAGTGGGCGCGTCCCGAGCCGCCAACCGACCCCTGTTCGCTTCAACCTGAATGAAAATCCTCGTAAGCAACGACGACGGCTATCTTGCGACCGGCATCAACGTACTCGCCTCCGCCCTCGAAAAAGTGGCGGACGTCGTCGTTTTTGCGCCGGATCGGAACCGCTCCGCGGCGAGCAATTCACTGACGCTGTCGACGCCGTTGCGCGTCAAGGAGGTGGGCGACAATCGCTACTCGGTCGACGGTACACCCTCGGATTGCGTGCACCTCGCGCTGACCGGATACCTCGACTATGAGCCCGACCTCGTCGTTTCCGGCATCAACCACGGCGCCAATCTTGGCGACGATGTGATCTATTCCGGCACCGTTGCCGCCGCGATGGAGGGTCGATTCCTCGGACTGCCGACAATTGCCGTGTCACTCGTTGGCCACAAGCTGACGCATTTCGATACCGCAGCCCGTGTCGTCTGCGACATGGTGAAAAAGCTGGAGGCCTCGGAGCTGTCCGCGGACGTGATCCTCAACGTCAATGTACCGGACAGGCCCTTCGATGAGCTGACCGGTATCACTGCCGCGCGCCTCGGGTTCCGCCACAAATCGGAGCCTGTCGTTCGCTCCAAGGACCCGCACGGCCGCACGATTTTCTGGGTCGGCCCCGCCGGCAAGGGGCAGGATGCCGGCGCCGGCACCGA
>JBFIQH010000106.1:0-10046 GCA_041609735.1 Woeseiaceae bacterium
CCCCCCCCCCCCCCCCCGACCCGGGGGCGTTCATCGCGAAGGCCTGCGACGACCACATCTTCGTGCAGCGGCGCGGCGGTACGATCGCGTATCTCGCATTCCTGTATTTCGGACGCGTGCAGGACGGGCTCGACCGCTTCACGATGCGCGACCTCGGCCTCGTTCGCGTGCACGACTTCGGCGACGCCTTCGAGCCGCGCTTCCAGGAACGCGACGAGGCGATGGAACATTTCTTCTTCGCGAGCCACCTGCACGACGTCGAGCGCGCTGACGATTATACGGTTCGGCGCCTCGCCGACGCGGCGCCGTCATGGCCGGACCCAGCGTGGCCGGCGGCGGCAAAAGTCCGCGACAAGCTGCTGTACCGGCTTGGCCGCCATTTCGAAAAGTCCGGCGACCCGGAGCGTGCGCGCGCCTGTTACTCGCGCGCCGAAGCGCCGCGCTGCACCGAGCGGCTCGTGCGCCTGCTGTTCCAGGCCGGACGGCGCGACGAGGCGAAGGAACACCTCGAGCGCTGCCTCGACGATCCACGCAGCGACGAGGAGTGGCTGTTTGCGAGCGACCTCTACGAGCGCAAGTTCAATGCAAAACGCACGTCGACGCTGACGGACATGCTGCGGGCCGCGGACGTCATCGACCTCGACGAGTCGTTGTCCGGCAACCCCGAACGTGCGGTTGCAGCCCATTACGAGTCTCGGGGCGCTACCGCGTTTCGCACCGAGAATGCGCTGTGGCGTACGCTGTTCGGACTGCTGTTCTGGGACGAACTATTCGCCGGCAGCAAGTCATCGCTGCACTCCCCGTTCGATTTTCTGCCGCAGAGCCTGATCGATGGCAGCTTCGCCGCACAGCATGCGGACACAATCGATGCGCGCGTGGCACTGCTGGACGATCCGGCTGCTCTGCGCAGGCACCTTCTGAGAATCAGCACACAGCACTACGGATCGATGAACGGCGTGTTTCGCTGGCGCCGCAGCGTGCTCGATGCGCTGCACCGCTTTGTCGAGGTTGCGCCGGCCACGGCAATGCGCCATATGCTCGAAAACTTTTGCAGCAACTACCGCGCGTCACGCTACGGCTACCCGGACCTGACGATTATTGACGACTGCGGCGCTCGCTTCGTCGAGGTCAAGACCGAAGGCGACCAGCTGCGTCGCAACCAGCTGCTGCGCCTCCGCCAACTGCGCGAGGCGGGCTTCAACGCCCGCATCGCCCGGGTGCGCTGGACGCTGGATCCGGCAACGGTCTACGTCGTCGTCGACGTCGAGACAACGGGCGGGCGCGGCGAACATCACCGCGTGACCGAGATCGGCGCGGTCAAGGTACAGGGCGGCAAGATCATCGACCGCTTCTCGACGCTGCTGAACCCGCAGCGCTCGATCCCGCCGGGCATCACGCGCCTGACCGGAATTTCCGCGGACATGGTTGCCGACGCGCCGTATTTCGCCGACATCGCCGACCCGTTCGAAGCCTTCATCGGCGATGCCATCTTCGTCGCCCACAACGTCGAGTTCGACTACGGCTTCATCAGTCGCGAATTCGCACGACTCGGCAGAAAGTTCCGCCATGCAAAGCTCTGCACCTGCGCATCGATGCGCCGGCTGTATCCCGGGCACCGCTCCTACAGCCTGAATGCGCTGTGCAGTGCATACGATATCCCGCTAAAGTCACATCACCGCGCGCTTTGCGATGCAGAGGCTGCGGCTGAGCTCTTGCTATTGATCAACGAAAAGCGCGCGGAAGCGATTTCTCGATGAGGTCTGTTGCAACGCATACGCAAAAGCGGTCGATTGCCAGACGACAGGCCAATAGCTAAGGCCTGGCAACCGACCATTGGTCGACTATTGATGCCGATTTTTCAGCGAATGATCGAATTCTGCAATCGACCCATTGCGGTCATCGGTTCGGATTCGAGTATTTGTAGACGGGGCAAATGTCTGTAGAGATTTTGGTTGGGAACAAGATTACCAATGTGCCGGGGCAAGGGCACGCGCTATGCTTGTTTGATTGTCGCCCTGAAACTCTGCAGTTCATGGAAAGGCGTCGTCCGGGAGACCTGAGTTGCAAATTTTTCTGCTGAGCCAAAGCAGCCAATTACCCAATGGATACCGTTCTTAATGGATGAGAACCAGCCAATCCCTTGGCGGCGCTTCGTGACCGAGGGCACTGTCATCGTTATGAGCATCCTTCTTGCTTTCTGGATTGACGCCTGGTGGCAGGAATCCGAGGAACGCAAGCGAGAGCTCGTAGTACTGCAGGCACTTTTGAGTGACCTGCAGAATATGAGAGAAGAGTTCGACCGGCAGCGCAATTACAACGAAGCGATACTTTCTGCGACAACGCGGTTGCTGGAGGCGGGTACCGCGCGTGATCGCAATCTCGATCCAGCCGACATCGACAAATTGCTGGGTGACATCGTCTGGTACAACGCGTCCGGTGCTTGGCAAAGCGCGACTATCGATCTCCTGGTGTCCGCCGGGGATCTGGCCGCATTATCTGACATCAACCTGGTGCGACTGCTGGTGCCATTGCAAAACCGGCTCGAATCGGCACAGGCGCGCTACAAGCTCGACGAAGCCATGTACCGTGAGGAGTTAATTCCTTTCCTCGGCGCACATGCCAGCCTGCCTCAAATTCTGGCCGGCATCGAGCACGCTCCAGGGGTTCCTGCATGGCCATACAACTTTCCGGATATCACGATCGCCGAGGCGCGGGATCATAGCGAGCTGCTGTCGAACACCAAATTTCAGGGGCTGCTGGCCGCAAAAATCGACTTGCAGCATGACATCCTTCAATACACGCTCGGGGACCTCGACGAAGATTTGGACGAGGTGATTCACATTCTCAAGGCCAGCCTTGATTGAACGACCGAAAGAGGTTTGTCAAATGGCGGAAATTGCCTGAAAGAAGAGACGGGTGGCGCGTTCGGCTGCCGGTTCGCCAGGACCGATGGTGCCCATGAAAGACATTTAACGGGGTCGCAGCCAACCCCTCAACGGCCATACGATTCCCTCCCACAGCTGCGGATTCTCACGCGGTCTCAGCCCGGTCTCCGGGTACTCCTCCGGCGCTGGACGATGCGCCGTCCCAAAGATCACATCCATTATTGGAAAGGCCACGGAGAAATTCCTGTCGTAATGCTCAGGCTCGACCGAATGGTGAATTCGGTGCCATTGTGGCGTGTTGACCCAGATGCCGGCACGATGCCATGCGATCTTGTAGTTCAAATGCTGAAGCCCATCCGGCACCTTCATAAGCAAGATAGCCATGGACAGGATGTGTGCGGGCACTTGGAAAAGCATTAAAGACAGGAATACCAGTGGGGCGAGAGCAATTTTCTCCGACCAGTGATGTCGCGCGCCGGTGGCGACCGTCAGGCGTTCCGCGCTGTGGTGAAACGAATGTATGGCCCAGAGCAGCGGAATCTTGTGAGAGAGCCGATGCATCCAATACCTCGTACAGTCGATGTACAACGCATAGACAATTACCAAGATGGCGGACCCGACTACCGACTGAGCCTCCAGGTACAACAGGGGGCCCCCGATCATCATTGCTGCACGTCCGAAAACGACGAACAAGCCAATTTCGACAAAGATCCCGATTGTCGCCATAAACGCAATGAGCAGCCATTCAGTACGAATTGTGGCCCGCGCTTCCCAGGAGTCATGGTTCTCGATGGGCCGCTTCCGTTCCAGGATGGAGGCGAGCAGCACTGTTGGAAATATCGCCAGGACCGGGATCGCGAATTTCAACACCGTCGTCGCGTGGACGCCATACAGATTGGCTGATGGCCATACGAAGTCCAGAAGCCACTGAATTCCCGCGACTGTGGTCTCGATCAGCGGAGTCAGGAAGTCGAGATTCATGCAAATTCGTTGCGCGAGTGGCCGATGAACTGGGACACATAGGATACGTAGGGGTCGCAGCGCACCAATAGAACGATCTTGCCGCAGAGCAGAACAATTTCTTTATTATTTGCAGGCGTCTAGTGCGAGTAGCAACGATCGTGACTCACTTCAGGACGTGTAAGTGCAGGCAATCGCCGATCGGTCAGGGACCGTCGTCGACCCACATTACGCAGCCGGAACTACCGACGAGACGCAATATGGAGTGACCGGTTTCCCGCAATATTGCCCGGAAAAATAACGGTCACGCCGCCGGCTTGTTCGAGGCGATCAGCGGCTCGAGCCGCTCGAAAATATCCTTCAGTTCCGGCCGCTGGCTCCGCAATTCTTCGATCGACAGGCCCGAGAGTTCGTACGGCAGCACCAGCCAGTCGCGGGTCTCGCGGACGAAGTAGTCGGGCTTGCGTAAGGTCTTTTCGGTCGGCCGGAACCAGACCGACGCGATACGGATGTCGTGCGGCAGGTTGCGGCGGGTTTTCTTCGACAGCTGCTCGATCACGGCGCGCACGCTCGAACCGGTGCTGTAGACGTCGTCGACGATCAGCAGCGAGTGGTGCGAGCACAGATTCTCCAGCAGGTACTCGAGGCCGTGCACGCGGATCGCATCGGCGGTATTCACCATCTCGGAGTATCTTGCGGCGCCGGAATACGAGGTCCGGATCGCGATGTGGTCGGTCGGGTTGCCGAAATGCTCGAGCCCTTCCTGCACGGCGATGCCGACGGCGCTGCCGCCGCGCCACAGTCCGACGAGAAAATCGGGCCGAAAGCCGGAGTTGTAGACGTCTGCGGCCAGCTGGAATGAATCGGTCAGCAAGTCGTCCGCGGCGACGATATGGTTTTTCATTATGGGTCCCGGGCCGTGGTGCGGTAGTATTTCTGCCCGGCATTATAGCGAAGCCGGCGCGTCTTTCAGAACAACGAGAACGACAATGGACAAGACGGTACTGTCTGCGCAGGACCTGCTCGAGGATTCCTTCCGCCTCGGGCTCGACGTGCTCGAGAGTGGCTTCGAACCGACGATGATCATCGCGATCTGGCGCGGCGGCACGCCGGTCGGCATGGCCGTCCAGGAGATCCTGTCCTACGCCGGCATCGAGGCCGATCACATCGCCATTCGCACGTCGTCCTATGTCGGCGTCGACCAGCGCGGCGCCGTTGCCGTGCACGGCCTCAACTACATCATCAAGAAGATCTGTTACGACGACCGCGTCCTGATCGTCGACGACGTGTTCGACACCGGCAATACGTTCAAGGCCGTCATTAACGAGCTCAAGCGCCGGGCGCGTGACAATACGCCGCAAGACATCCGCATCGCGGTGCCGTGGTACAAGCCGACGCGCAACGAGACGGACCTGGTGCCGGATTACTGTGTGCGCGAGACGGCCGAGTGGCTCGTGTTTCCGCACGAGCTCGACGCGCTGACGCCGGAAGAGCTGCGTGCCGCAAGGCCGCAGATCGCTGCGATCGTCGACGGCGTCAAGTCCTCCGCCGCCTGATCACGTGCGGCGAATCTGCGTCTACTGCGGATCCAGCCGGGGGGCGCGCCGCGTTTACGCGGACGCCGCGCGGCAGCTCGCTGACCTGCTTGCGGAGCAACACCTCGAACTGGTGTACGGCGGCGCCTCGAAAGGCATCATGGGCATCATCGCCGATCGCATGCTGGAGCACGGCGGCATCGTGCACGGTGTTATCCCTGAGTCGCTCTATGAAAAGGAAATCGCGCATGAAGGCGTCAGCGAGCTGCACGTCGTCGGCTCGATGCACGAGCGCAAGACGCTGATGTCGCAGTTGTCCGACGGTTTCATCGCGATGCCCGGCGGATTCGGCACGCTCGAAGAAATCATCGAATCGGTCACCTGGGGGCAGCTGCAGTTTCACGACAAGCCGTGCGGACTTTTGAACGTGGACGGCTACTTCGACGGTCTGCTCGAATGGCTGGATCACGCCGTCGGCGAGGGATTTTTAAGGCCCGAGAACCGGCGCATGCTGCTCGCGGACGATGACCCGGCGGCGCTGCTGGCGCATTTTCGACGCTATCGTCCGCCGAATGTCGAAAAGTGGCAGTAACTCGTTGAATTTATTGTTTATTTTAATTTAGTTCTGACCGCCCGCGCCGACATGTCTGGTCGCTGTCGCCCGGGATTTCGGTCCGGCTCTTTGCGAAGCTGAGAAGCAGGTCGCGGCAGGGCATTGTTGCCGGCCGTAGTATGACCCCCGGATTGAGTTAAATCGCCTGGGCCCCGATGAACTTTGCCAGTCTGATCTCTGCGGGATTGATGCTGTGTGCGGCAGGTTACCTGTTGCTCGGCATCCGGCTGCTGGTCTCGGAACAGCAGGAAGGCAAGATTCCGGTCGGCCTGCTGGGTATCCTGATCAGCGTCTGGGTCGCCGGCGGCGCCGTCGAGCTGCTGGCGACCAATGCGACGACCTTTTTCGTGGGCCGAACGGGTCACTTCATCGGTACCGCGTTCGCGCCGGTTGCCGCATACATCGCGTTTCGCGAGTACACCGGCAAGGCCACGCCGACGCGCATGATCGTCATGCTGCTGATCGTACCCGTCGTGTCGGTAACGCTCGCGGCGACGAACCTCTATCACGAATTCATGTGGTTCCTGCCGGCAACGAACGCCGAGGGGCAGTTCCTGACGCGGCCGGTGCAGTGGGGGCCGTGGTATCTCCACGTGCACGCGCCCTACAGCTACGCCATAACCGCTTTCGCGGTGCTAGCGCTGCTGACGCATTCCTCGGCAATTGCGCCGGTGCACCGCAAGGGGCTGTTTCAGTTCGTCGCCGCCTTCATGATCCCGGTGGCCGCGACACTGGCTTATGACCTCGGCTACGGTCCGCACACAATCTCGTTCATCCCGATCGTCTTCGCCGTGATGCTGCCCATTTTTGCGTGGCTGATTTTCGGCGCCAAGGTCGTCGAATTTGCGCCGCTGGCCTACGAAACCGTTTTCCAGAACATGCAGGATCCGGTTGTCGTCGTCGACGACGAGCAGCGGGTGATCGGCCTGAACAATCGCGCAATGGCGCTATTGGAAATGCGGGAATCCGACGCGCTGAAAAAGCCGCTGGACGTGGTGTTCGGGCAGGGGTCGACCTGCGTCTTCGAGGCACTGCAGACCGGACAGCCGCAAAAGATGCTGACCGACTCCGGCCGCTTCCTGCATGTCCAGGTGTCGTCGCTCAAAGCAACCGGAAGCCCGGGTCGTGGCGGCAAGGTACTGATGTTCCGTGACGTCAGCGATGTGGAGCGTGCGCAGACCGAGGTGCGAAAGAGCGAGCGACTCTTGCGCACGCTGATCGATCACTCGGTCAACGGTATCCTAAGATTGCGCTGGGTGCATGACGACCGCACCGGCGAGAGGGAATTGCGCTGTATCTTCGCGAACGCGGCGGCCGGACGATTCCTCAGCATCGACCCGGACAAACTCGTCGATACCGAGGCCACGTACCTGGTCAGGCTGGCAACGTCGGCGATGGAGGATGATGCCGCCGAGCTGGTCCTCGATCGGTTCCGTGAAGCGGTGTCCGTCGGCACCGGCATCGATATTGAGGTGCAGCATGACGACGGCGGCAAGGATCGCTGGCTGCGCCTCATCTGCGAACCTGTCGGCGACGACTTCGCAGCGACCCTCGTCGACGTGACGGACGGCAAGGTGTGCGAGCGCCACATGGAGTCCATCGCATGGTCGGATCCGCTGACCGGTGTGCTGAACCGCCGCGGCTTCGAACGGGATGCCTCGAAACGCCTCTCCGAGAGCAGCGATACTGCTACCGGTGCGTTGCTGTTCATCGATCTCAATGGCTTCAAGCAGATCAACGATCGCTATGGGCACGAAATCGGCGATCAGGTGCTGCGGACGGCTGCGGACCGGCTGCGCACGAGCCTCCGTACCTGCGACATCATCGGCCGGCCCGGCGGCGACGAATTTGTCGCCCTGGTGCCCGACGTGTCCTCCAAGGTTGCCGAGACACTGGCCGGGCGGCTGGCGAAGGCGCTGGACGAGCCCTACGTGATGGGCAATGAATCGCTGAAATGTGCAGCCAGCATAGGTCTTGCGCTATACCCGGCCAATGCAAATACGCTGACCGGCCTGCTGCGCGAGGCTGACCAGGCAATGTACCGTGCGAAAGCGCGTGCTCGTGACGTGCCAAACCTTCGGGCCACGGGGCTCCTTGAAAAAGCGATCTAAGGCGGGATATCTCCGGCGCCCGTAATGTTTGCGGCGCTGCCCCGGTCTGTTGGGGCACACGTACAGGAGCATTGACCGCCATGATGGCAACAACCTTCCCGACTCGATACGTCATTACGCTGGTGCTGGCCGCCATGCTGTTCGTGGCGCTCGGCACGAGCCTGACGCTCAACGCCGGGCACGCTGACGCGCCCATCGCCGCCACCGCGGCAGAGGTGCAGCCGCTCGCGCCCGGCGCTGCAGCGCCGTCTTTTCAGGTGCGCACCGTCGAGGGTATTTTGTACCGCTTCGATCCCGCGGCGCTGCAGCGGCCAGTGATACTGGTGACCTTCCGCGGTGGCTGGTGCCCGTACTGCAACATGCATCTTTCCGAACTTCGCCACGTGCTGCCTGAAATTCGTGCTCTCGGCGTCGACGTGCTGTTCCTGAGCGGCGACCGACCGGGCCAGCTGTACCGTAGCCTTGCTGCAGACACGCAGCAGCACATCGACGGGCGGGGCTACACGATTCTGTCCGATGCTGACGCGCACGCGGCAATCGCGCTCGGGATTGCGTTCCGCGCATCCGATGCGACAATCAATCGCCGCAACGAAAAAGGACAGGACATCGAGGGCTCGTCGATGTCGCTGCACAAGGTCCTGCCGGTGCCGGCCGTTTTCGCCATCGCTACCGACGGCAAGATTGCGTACGTTCATGCCAACGCCGATTACAAGGTTCGCCTGCCGGCGAGCGAACTGCTCGACGTCTCACGGCGAATATCCCGAAACTAGCCGCCGATGCGCTCCCCGTAGAGCGTGCCCACGAGTGATGGTACGCTGGCGTCCGTTACGTTTGTGGAGATAACAATGGTTACGGCGATCGTGCTGATCAGTGCAGAAACCAGCCGCATTCCCGATTTGGCCGACCAGATCGCGGACATGGACGGCGTCGAGGAAGTATTTTCGGTTGCCGGGCGCCACGACCTCGTCGCCATCGTCAAGGTGTCAAAAAACGAGGACCTCGCGGACGTCATCAGCAATCGCATGCGCCGCCTCGAGGGTATCGTCGCGACGGAAACAATGATCGCCTTCCGCGCCTACTCAAAGAAAGAGCTCGAAGCGGGTTTCGAACTCGGGCTCGACTGAGACTCGAAGGCACCGACGCATGGCGCTGCGCAACACCGCAACGGAATGGGGCACGCTGGCACGAGCGCTGCACTGGCTGATCGCGATCGGCATCTTCTGGCTGTTGTGGCTCGGCTGGACGCAGGCCGAACTGCCGCGAGGCGACGAAAAAACCGCGCTTCGCGCCACGCACGCGTCCTGGGCATTGCTCGTGTTCGCGCTGATGTCGATTCGCCTGGCGTGGCGGCTCATGAACCCGACGCCGGCACACCCCGAGGGCACGCCGGGCTGGCAGCGGATCACGGCGACGCTGGTGCACCGGGCGATTTACGCCACGATATTTGTACAGCTTGTTGCCGGCGCAATGACAACGGCGACCGGCGACAAGCCATTGCCGTTTTTTGGATTTTTTTCGATCCCGCTACCCGTCGAGGCCAGCCGCGACGGCCACGAGTTCTGGGAGGAAATTCACGAATTCACGTGGAAGCCGCTCGTTGCGCTGATCGTGCTGCATTTTGCCGCCGCGCTGTACAACCATTTCGTGCGGAAAAACGACGTGCTGCGACGCATGACGAGCGGTGCAGGCGGCTAGACAACTGATGACGAAACCCGAAGCTTTCATCTTCGATGCTGTCCGAACGCCGATCGGCCGCTACGGCGGTTCATTGTCATCGACACGCACCGATGATCTCGGCGCAATTCCGATACGGGCACTGCTCGACCGCAATCCGTCGCTGGACGCCGCCGCGATCGACGATGTTGCTTATGGCTGCGCGAACCAGGCGGGCGAAGACAATCGCAATGTCTCGCGCATGTCGCTGTTGCTGGCCGGCCTTCCC
>JBFIQH010000107.1:0-10026 GCA_041609735.1 Woeseiaceae bacterium
CAGCGTTGCGGAAATCGGCAGCAGGTTCTGGAAACCCAGCGGCAGAACGAGCTGGCTGGTTGCCAGCGGGCCGACCAGTGCGCCGGCGCTGCCGCCGGCGGAGATGACGCCGAACAGCCGCCGGCCCTGCTCGCGGGTGTATATGTCGGCCATGAACGACCAAAAGACGGACACGACGAACAGGTTGAACACGCTGATCCAGACGAAAAAGATGCGACCGATCCAGACGAAGCCGGTGTCGTTGGCGATCGCGTAGCTGAATGCGGCATAAAAAATGAGAATATTGGCGGCAAAAAAATAATAAACCCACGGTAGAAACCGGCGGCGTGGAAAACGCGAAGCTATCCAGCCGAATACCGGCGAGGCCAGCATCATGACCAGGAACGTCGTCGAAAAAAGGTACGGAATTGTCGCGGCGCCGCTCTCTACGCCCATCGCTTCGCGCATCGGGCGCAGCATGTAATATGACGACAGGATGCAGAAGAAGTACGCAAAGGACCACGCCACGGCAACATACTCGTGCCGTTCGATGCCGAGCACGCGGCCGAAAAAAGCGCTGGGAGGACTGGAAGCGGCCGGCTCGTTCATCAGACCGGCCATATTAAAGGAGTAGGTGATGGAAGCAATCGCGGTCGTGACGATACTCGCGCTGATGCAATTCTACCTGTTTGGTTTCCAGGTCGGGCAGATGCGCGCCAAGCATGGCATCAAGGCACCGGCAACCACCGGGCACCCCGAGTTCGAGCGCATGTTCCGGGTGCAGCAGAATACGATGGAACAGCTGATCATGTTTCTGCCGGCGTTGTGGTTGTACGCGTGGCTCGGAAAACCGCTTTGGGCCGCGGCGCTCGGCCTGGTTTTTATTGTCGGACGCTTTATCTTCAAACGAGGCTACGTTGCGGATGCGTCGAAACGCGGCCTCGGGTTTGCGATCAGCACGGTGGCGGTGGCGATCCTGATGATTGGCAGCCTGATGAACGCCGCTTATGACCTGTATGTGAAGTATTTGCAGTAATCGCTGAGAAAACCGGCTGGCCGAATTCCATGCCGGCATTGATTCTTGATCTCCGGCCCATGGAAGGACAACGAGGAGCGGGATCATGAGAATACTGACGATGCTGGTGGTGCTGATGACGGGCGTGGCCAATGCGGACACCGGCAACGACGCCTGCGCTTTATTGACCCACACGATTCATCGGCAGGTTGCCGCGGATGGCCGCAGCGGCTGGCGGATTGCATCATTAGCGCGCGGAAGCCGGGGCCCGGCCATCTGCAGCGACACGGCGCGCGCTGTCTCGCAAGGCTTTACGCGCGCGATGGCCGAACAAAATCTCTTCATTACCTGGCTGACGCCGGAGCGTCAGCGCGGTGACGTTTGCCTGAGCCACGACCTGTCGCAGTGCTACCCGAACCAGGACCCGCTGGTGCCGCTGTTCAGCCTGTACGACGCGGCATATGTCCTGCAGCGATGGAAGCTGGTGCAGGCGACGGTCGCTGCATCGATGCCTGCGGGCACAGAGAGCGACGTCAGCCGGTTCGATCCGGAGTTGATCGGTCAGCATATGCAGCGCAGCATTGAACGGCAATCCAGCCGCCGCATGCTGGATTAGTCGTCGGCCTCGGACAGCGCTTGAATGACCGAACGCGGGATTCCGTCGGCGTTTGCCGCTGCGTTGTCAGACACGGCCAGAGCCGTTGTATCCCTTGGTGGCGCCCCGGGCGGCATCCGGCTCGGGATTGACTGGCGTTGCGGCGATCGTCTCGTTGTCGACCGGCAGCACCGGAGCAGGCCCGTCCGCTGGCGGCGCCGGCAGTGGCGGGTTGGGCGCCGGTTGCGGCTCGGTCAGCGGCGGTTCCGCCGCGGAAATAGCCGGACGCTCTAGCACTTCCGCGTACGAAACGTTGGTCACCTGGTGCATGCGGAAGCACAGCCTGACGCGTGCCAGCTGCTCGGCATCGAACTCGAAGTCCTGCGACTGGTTGAAGGCGGCACCGATGTCGCCGCCGAAGAATTCCTTCGCGGTTTTCTGCGCCTGTTCCAGAACGCTGGTAATCGCCGCCAGTTCTTTTTCGTTCAGGTCTCCCGAAACACGCAGCACCATGCGATGGAGCTGCATTGTTCCGTGAACAAGCTATCGGCGGCGATGCGTTCGTCTTTGGTTAAATCGGCAACCGGGAAAACACCGTGACTCAGGACTCACGGTACCAGGCGGGCAATGACAGGCCTTTCGATTTCAGGTATTCGCCGTTGAACAACCGCGACTGGTAGCGCAAGCCGGAGTCGCAAAGCAACGTCACGACGGTGTGGCCGGGCCCGAGTTCACGGGCAACGCGCATCGCGCCGGCAATATTGATGCCGCTCGAGCCGCCGAGCAGCAGGCCTTCTTCGCGTATCAGGTCGTAGACGATCGGTATTGCTTCCTCATCCGGGACCTGCCAGCTGATGTCAATCGGCGAGTCGGCGAGGTTGGCCGTGATGCGGCTGTTGCCGATGCCTTCGGTAATTGAACTGCCTTCGATGCGCACTTCGCCTTCGGCGAAATAGTTGTGCAAACCCGATCCGCCCGGATCGGACAGCGCAATGATCACGTCCGGGTTACGTGCTTTCAGTGCACGGCCGATTCCGCCTAGTGAGCCGCCAGTGCCAACAGCACAAACAAAGCCGTCGACGTTGCCGTCGGTCTGTTGCCAGATTTCAGCGCCCGTGGTCTTCTCGTGAAACTCGCGGTTCGACAGATTTTCGAACTGGTTCGCCCACCACGCGCCATTTTCGAGCGTCTCGTTGAGTTCGGCGGCAAGCCGTCCCGACGTGTGCACGAAATGGTTCGGATTTTTATAGGGTGCGGCCGGTATCAAGCGTACGTCCGCACCGTGCGCACGCAAAGTGTCGATCTTTTCCTTGCTCTGGTTGTCCGGCATGACGATGACGGTGTGATGCCCAAGCGCGGCGCCAACCAGGGCCAGGCCGATGCCGGTGTTGCCCGCAGTGCCTTCTATGATCGTGCCGCCGGGCCTGAGCTCACCGGATTCCCTCGCAGCGAGAATCATGCCCAGGGCCGCCCGATCCTTGACCGAGCCGCCCGGATTCAGAAATTCGGCCTTGCCGAGAATTTCGCAGCCTGTGTCCGTGGAGGCCTTTTGCAGTCGAATCAACGGAGTATGGCCAATACAGTCGAGCAGCGTGTACACGATGGGGCAGCCCGGTACCGATACTGACCGCATCATAGCCGCTGGCCATCCGCGACGCTCAACTTTTGCTTCGATCGGCCGATACAGGAAAAACAGAGATGTACGCTCTGACACAGGAAGCATCGCGTGGACAAGAGAAAGCTGGTCGACCTGTTCTTCGAACAGTCGAAAACGTTTGCCGACATACACGGCGTGTCGATTGACGACATTGCCGACGCCCAGTTTCAGGCGAGCCTGCGCATTGTCCACGAGCGCGCCGGCACCGAAAACATGACGATATGGATCGACAACCAGGCGCGTGAGTTCAGGCGCAGCCTGTCGAATTCGCCGTCCTGGGTAAGGCGGCGGGCGACCGCAAAGTGATTTGAAACAGAGGCCCGGGTTTGCGAGCGCACCCCTTGCGTTCGTGCGTCAAAACTTGCTGTCGCGAGCCCGTCGAACCGCCGGTCCGCCCCTGTGACCGGGAGGAGCGGACAAAAAAAATACGCCCGCAAGTTGCGGGCGTATTTTCTTGCATCTGGCACTCCCTACCGGATTCGAACCGGTGTTACCGCCGTGAGAGGGCGGCGTCCTGAACCACTAGACGAAGGGAGCGTGGTGGCCGGGGCCGAGCCCCGGGGCGACGTATTATAAGGCCGGCCGGGCGTTCTACAACCCCGAAAGCGGCCTGCCGCGGCTGCCGTCGGCTGCTATCATACGGCGCCAATCAACGACGCATAAGCAGGCACTCTTTGAAAACAAGCGGGAAAGCGGGCACCGCCAAGCCGCAGATCATTCCCCGGCCGGCCCACACAGTTTCCAGGAACGAGATCTCGAGCGGTGCGCTGAAGGTGCTGTATCGGCTGCACAAGGCCGGCTACCCGTCGTTCCTCGTCGGTGGCTGTGTCCGGGACGCGCTGCTCGGGTTGCATCCGAAGGATTTCGACATTGCGACGGACGCGACGCCGGACGAGGTCAAGGCGCTGTTTTCCAACTGCCGCCTGATCGGCCGACGCTTTCGACTGGCGCACGTACGTTTCGGGCGCGAGATCATCGAGGTGGCGACGTTCCGGTCCGCGGCGAACCACGACGACGACGATTCCGAGCACGATGACGAAGGCCGCATATTGCGCGACAACGTCTACGGCACGATCGACGAAGACGTCTGGCGTCGCGACTTCACCTGCAACGCGCTCTACTACAACATCGC
This sequence comes from Woeseiaceae bacterium, assembly GCA_041609735.1. Taxonomy (GTDB): domain Bacteria; phylum Pseudomonadota; class Gammaproteobacteria; order Steroidobacterales; family Woeseiaceae; genus UBA1847. The sequence continues at coordinate 4,379 of JBFIQH010000107.1, forward strand.
CGACTTCAGTATCTGGGATTACGCCAACGGCGTGCGCGACATCGAACGGCGCCAGCTGGTCCTGATCGGCGACCCGGACCAGCGACTGCGTGAAGATCCCGTGCGCATGCTGCGGGCTGTTCGCTTTGCCGCGAAGCTGGGCTTCCGCATCGACAAGCCTGTCGCCGACGCGATGCATGGGAATGTCGGACTGCTGACGAACGTACCGGCGGCGCGCATTTTTGACGAGTTCCTGAAGTTGTTCCAGTCGGGGCATGCGGAGGCGACGTTCGACTTGTTGCGGGAGTACCGCTTGTTCGGCGAGATGTTTCCGGCGACCGAGGAGGAGCTGCAGCAGACAGAGCCGTTCCTGAAATTCGTTCGCGCTGCCCTTGTCAATTCCGATCGTCGTGTCGCCGAAGGCAAGTCCGTTACGCCGATGTTCCTGATAGGAGTTTTCCTGTGGGAGCCGATCAGGCGCTTAGCCGAGATGCGCCTCCGCGAAGAAAAAATGTCGGATTCGCAGGCACTGAGCCTCGCGGCCTACGAAGTCGTGTCGCAGCAGCAACGGCGCATCTCGATTCCTAAGCGCTTCACGGTGCCGATGCGCGAAATGCTCGCGCTGCAACCGCGATTCACGCAGATGAAGGGCCGCCGCGCACTGAACCTGCTCGAGCACCGGCGTTTCCGCGCTGCCTACGATTTCATGATGCTGCTTGCCGAGGTCGGTGCAGTCCAGCAGGACGTTGCCGATTTCTGGACGTCTGTACAGCAGCTGTCCGCAGAAGATCGGGCACGGGAGTTCCAGATCGAAACGAAGCCGCGCAGCCGGCGCCGGCGGCGCCGCGGCAAGCGGGCTCGCCCCCGCGACGACGGCTGATGCCCGGCCGCGAGCGCTGGCGGCCAGCCTACATCGGGATTGGCAGCAATCTCGACGGCCCGGCGCGGCAGGTCGAAGCGGCAATCAACCTCGTCGACGAACTGGAAGACACTCGCGTCGTGCTGACGTCGTCTCTTTACCGTTCCGCGCCGCTCGGCGGCATCGAACAGCCGGAGTTCGTCAACGCCGTCGCAGCTATCCTTACCCGCCTGGAACCGGCGGCGCTGCTGGCCGCGCTCAAGAATATCGAGCGCGGGCGCGGGCGCGAGCCGGGTGGCGGCCGCTGGGGCCCGCGCGTCATCGATCTCGATTTACTCGTGTATTCCCGGCAAACGCTGGCGACGCCTGAACTGACCTTGCCGCATCCGGGCATTGCCGAACGAAATTTTGTATTGTTGCCGCTGGGCGAGATCGCACCGAACCTGGTCATTCCCGGGCTCGGGCGGGTCGCGACATGCTCCGTGAATTATGAGGAACCGCGCATCGAGCGCATTGCCTGAGGGATTTGTACTTGTCGGTCAGCTCGCTAAGCCCGCGCGGCAATGCCGCACGTTTTATCGTCGTCGAAGGCCCGATCGGCGTCGGCAAGACAGCGCTTGCGCGGCGGCTTGCGGAAAACCTCTCCGCCGACCTGATGCTCGAGGAGGTTGCGGAGAACCCGTTCCTGGAACGCTTCTACCGGGACGGACGCAGCGCAGCGTTGCCGGCACAGATGTTTTTCCTGTTCGCGCGTGCACGGCAAATCGAGGCGCTGCGCCAGTCGGATTTGTTCACCGATACGCGAGTTTCTGACTATCTTTTTTCGAAAGACCGGCTGTTTGCGAACCTGACGCTGGACGCCGACGAGCTGGCGCTTTACGGGCAGGTGGTTAACAATCTCAGCGTCGATCCGCCGGTACCGGACCTGGTTATCTACCTGCAGGCTTCCGTCGACAGGCTGATGGATCGAATTGTGCGACGCGGCCGACCTTACGAACAGAGAATCGATCGTGGCTATCTCGAGGAGATCACCGATGCCTACGCGCGTTATTTTCATTCTTACGATGACGGCCCTCTATTGATCGTCAACGCCTCGGAGTTCGATCCGGTCAATAACGATGCCGACTACGAACAGCTGTTCCGCCAAATCGAAAAGACGACGGGCGGCCGGCATTTCTTCAACCCCGTCGCTGCGGCACTGGCCTGAACCATGTATACCCAACTCGAACAGCGGGGTATGCCGCAACCTCCAGTCAACGTATCGACGTTGCACCGTATGAAAGCGGATGGCGAACCCATTGCTTGCCTGACGGCATACGACGCAAGCTATGCATCACTGGTCGACGCTGCCGGCACCGATCTCGTACTTGTCGGCGATTCGCTCGGCATGGTCATTCAGGGCCACGATACGACGGTGCCGGTTACGGTTGGCGACATTGTTTACCACACGCGCGCCGTTGCGCGCGGCTTGCGGCGGGCGTTTCTGGTCGCCGACATGCCCTTCATGAGTTACGCGAATCCGGAGCACGCTTTGAACAATGCCGTGCGCATGATGCAGGAAGGCGGCGCGATGATGATCAAGCTCGAGGGCGGCGAGGGCCAGATCGAGATCGTCGAGCACTTGGCGCGGCACGACATCCCGGTCTGCTCGCACCTCGGCCTTAAGCCGCAATCGGTACACAAGATCGGTGGCTTCAAAGTGCAGGGGCGTGACGCTGGCAAGGCCGAGGAGATGCTGAGATCTGCGAAACGACTGCAGGATGCAGGGTCGGACATCGTCCTGCTGGAGTGTGTGCCGAACGAAGTCGGCGCATCGATCACGAAGGCGCTCGACGTGCCGGTCATCGGTATCGGTGCAGGCCCACACGTCGACGGCCAGATTCTGGTCCTGTACGACATCCTCGATATCACGCAAGGCAAGACACCGCGATTCGTCCGTAATTTTCAGGAGGGGCACACATCGCCATTAGCGGCAGTGGAGGCCTATGTTGCCGCGGTCAAGGACCGCAGCTACCCTGCACCCGAACATTGCTTTTCCTGACTGCAATCTCGCGCCCAGGCTGACCTTGCAAATAATCACGACCAAAGAAGCGCTGCACGAGCAGCTCGATGAGTGGCGTCGGCAAGACGAGCACATCGCGCTCGTTGCGACGATGGGTAACCTGCACGCTGGCCATATCAGTCTCGTCGAGCTAGCGCGCGAACATGCCGAGCGCGTCGTCGTCACTGTCTACGTCAATCCGACGCAATTCGGGCCGGATGAAGATTTCGCGGATTACCCGCGCACGCTCGAACGCGACACGATGCGGCTGAAAAAGATCGGCGCCGATGTACTGTTCGTTCCCGATGACGCGGAGGTGTATCCGTTTGGTCACGATTGCGCAACGATCGTTGCCGTACCTGGCCTCACCGAAAACTTCTGCGGCAAGTCACGGCCCGGGCACTTTACCGGCGTGACGACGGTCGTCGCTCGGCTATTTGCGATGGTTATGCCGGATGTCGCCGTCTTCGGGCAGAAGGACTACCAGCAGCAACTCGTCATTCGCTACATGGCAGCGGACCTTGGATTGCCGATTCGCATCATCGCGGCGCCGACGGTGCGTGAAAAAGACGGCCTCGCGATGAGCTCGCGCAACCAATACCTGACCAATAAGGAGCGCGCTATCGCGCCCGCGCTGCATCGTGAACTGATGGCCATCGGCAACGCGCTGGCGAGCGGTAATCGCGACTTCAGCGCGCTCGAGCAGCACGGGATCAAGCAACTCGGGTCAGCCGGTTTCAAGGTTGACTACCTGGCGATACGCCGTGCGGAAAATCTTGCGGTGCCGAATCGGGACTGCGATGAACTGGTCGTGCTCGCGGCCGTCTATCTCGGCAAGGCCAGGCTGATCGACAACGTCGTCATATCAATTTGAGCCGCGTTGGCGGTGGCGTTGGTTGGGCCTGGATGCCCTGCTGCAACCGGTTCCGATTGCGCGAGCGGCTTCAGCCTCGATCGCGGCCCGGCAGGACTTCAGCTGGAGACGAAGTTGCGTCCGGCGTGCTTGGCCCGATAGAGCGCCGCGTCGGCCGCGCGAATCAGGCTCTCGAGCGAACCCGGTCCGCTGAGCGTTGCGATTCCCATTGAAATCTTGATCGGGATCTTGATTAGCGAGTCGCCGGAATCGGTTGTGTCGCCGCAAACGGCGGTCCGCACGCGGTCCGCTATCGACAACGCCGATTCCTCGTCGATGCCCGGCAACAGCACGGCAAATTCGTCGCCGCCATAGCGGACCAGCACATCGTGAGGCCGAAACTGTTGCTTCAGTATGCCGGCGACTGCGGTCAAGGCCCGGTCGCCGGCGATGTGGCCGAACTTGTCGTTGAAGTCCTTGAAATTGTCGACATCCACCATGATCAGTGCGACGGGCTGGCCGTCCTCGATGCAGCGGGCGATTTCCCGCGGAAATGATGCCTCCATCGACCTGCGATTGCCCAGGCCCGTCAGCGCATCCGTCGTTGCATGCCGCTCGAACTTTCTCAGCTCACCGAAGCTTTCCGCGATGACGCGGTTGTGGCTGCGGACGCGTTCGGACAGCACGACGAGCAGATTTTTCGCGAACTCGTGTGACGCGTGCACCATGTCCCACAACGTCGTCTGGTGAATGACCAGCAGGTGGCTGGGTTCTGACGCGATAACATAGGCAGAGGGATCACGGTCCTCGATGATCGACATTTCGCCGACACAGGCGCCGGCTTCCATCTTCGCCAGCACTGGCGCCTTCAATGAGCCGACATGCACGTTGAGGCCGCCGGACAGCACAATAAACACGTTCTCGTTGCGCACTCCAGGCGACAGCAGCAGCTCCCCGGGTGCAACGTCTTGCCGTTCACAGTGCTGCAACAGTGCCTGGATGCTGTCCGGGTCGACGCCCTGAAAGAGGTCGAGGCCTTCGAGTAGCGAGCGCTTGTAGTCCGAATTGATTACCAGTACTTCAGCCATCCCGCCATTCTGGCGTGGTTCCAGGTCGAAAAGTAACGACTAGGGCACAGTATTGCCTTCGAGCTCGGCGCGCGCCGCGGCAAACTCGACACGGTCCTCCTCCGACGGCTCGGGATACCGCAGCCCAATACTTTCGAGCGTCTGGATAATTATGTCCGCAACCCGCGCCCGCATATAGCTCTTGTCGTCGGCAGGGATCGCGTACCACGGAGCCCACGGTCTCGACGTTGCGTTGAGCGCGTCCTCGTACGCGACCATGTAGTCGTCCCAATGGCGGCGTTCCTCGACGTCGCCCGGCCGGAACTTCCAGTTCTTTGCTGCATCGTCGAGGCGCGCAATAAAGCGCTTCTTCTGTTCGTCCTTCGACACGTGCAGCCAGAATTTCAGGATAACGGTGCCGTTGCGCGCGAGGTGCTCTTCCTGCTGCCGAATCGAGCGCAGCCGATCATCCCAGATCGTCTCGAGATTCAGTTCGCCCGGCAGTCGCTGGTAAGCCAGGAGTTTCGGATGCACGCGAACGACGAGTACTTCCTCGTACTGGCTGCGATTAAAGATGCCGATCCGCCCGCGTTCCGGCAGGCGGCAGGTCGAGCGCCACAGGAAATCGTGATCGAGTTCGAGATCCGACGGTTTCTTGAAGCTGAACACCTGGCAGCCCGACGGATCGACGCCCTGCATGACGGCGCGAATCGTGCTGTCCTTGCCTGCTGCGTCCATCGCCTGGAAGACGAGCAGGACAGCATGCCGGTCGCCGGCAGCGAGCACGCGTTGCAGTAACCTCAGCCGATCCTTCGTGTGGCGACGGTACGAGCCCTTGTAGCTGGCCTC
>JBFIQH010000108.1:0-10020 GCA_041609735.1 Woeseiaceae bacterium
ACAAGGCGCCGCCGCCAAATGCACGGGCGAAATAGGGAAAGTTCGCGTAATAATCATCCGGGCCAGGAAACATCCAGCGCGCAGGAGGATCAGATTCGAACGCCAGAAGTATAGTATTTATGACCCGAGCTTCGTCAGCGGGCTCGGCAATCATGACGGAAGTAGTGGCCAAGGAGTTGCTTCTACAGTGCTTGTTCGCAATAACGGGGTCGTCTGACCACTGGTTTACCTGAGTTCAATCTCGAGTATGTGACAGGTCTGGATGACGGTCGACGTCTCGCCCCCGTGGGTGTTTGCGTCCACCCACGTCGGTTCGCCGAACTTGTAGGAACGCATGCGCTCGCCGCCGCTGCCGTCCGGTTCCATCCACGCACAGGGGTTCAGATAAATGATGACCCGGTCCGGCTGCGACACGAGCGGCGTCGTTTCGCCATTGCGGGCAAGCCGCTTCAGCACCCGGACCTTTTCGTTTTCGAATGCCAGCTCGTAAATGTGCGGCGCGACACGAACCGGATCGAGCGCCTTCGGCGTCGCCGCGATGCCGGCGCCGAACCCCAGGCTGACCAGCAGGATTGCAGCAACCGTGTAGCGCATGATTACGCCTCCTGCTTTTTCAGTTCCTCGTCGCGTAGTTGCCGACGCAGGATCTTGCCGACATTGGTTTTCGGCAGTTCATCGCGGAACTCGACCAATCGCGGGCGCTTGTAGCCGGTCAGGTTCTCGCGGCAGTAGTCGAGAACATCCTGCTTCGTGACCGAATCATCAGTGCGCACGACGAAAATCTTGACGACTTCGCCGCAACTTTCATTCGGTACTCCGATCGCCGCCGCCTCGAGGATCCCCGGCATCTCGACAACGACGTTCTCGACCTCGTTCGGGTAGACGTTGAAGCCGGACACCAGGATCATGTCCTTTTTGCGGTCTTCGATGAACGTGTAGCCATGCTCGTCCATGCGCCCGATGTCGCCGGTCCTGAGCCAGCCGCCGGGCAGCATGACTTCCGCCGTTTCTTCCGGCCGCTGCCAGTAGCCTTCCATGACCTGCGGGCCCTTGATGCAGATCTCTCCGATCTCGCCGACAGGCAGGGGATTGCCATCATCGCCAACGATCATGACTTCGGTCGACGGAATAGGGAGCCCGATCGTGCCGGTGAATTTGCTGCCGACCTTGTTGACGACTGCCGCGGGCGACGTTTCTGTCAAGCCGTAGCCCTGTGCGATCTCGCAGCCGGTTACCTCTGCCCATTGTTTGGCTACGGCAGGCTGGACGGCCATGCCGCCGCCGATGCATACGCGAAGCTCGCTGAAGTCGACGTCCGCGAACCCGGGCGTATGGAGCAATGACGCAAATAACGTGTTGACGGCGGTGAAGTAATGAAACTTCTGCTTGTTGAGCTGCTCGACGAAGCCGGCGAAGTCGCGCGGATTCGGTATCAGTACATTGAGCCCGCCCTGGGCCATCATCGCAAGCAGGTTACCCTGCAGCGAGAAGATGTGATAAAGCGGCAGCGCAGTGATCGCGACGACCTGGTCGACGCCGTCATAGGCATTGCTTTGCCACGTGAGGGATTGCGCAACGTTGTAGACGAGATTGCGGTGACTCAGCATCGCGCCTTTCGATACGCCAGTCGTGCCGCCGGTGTATTGCAAAAACGCAATGTCGGCGAAGCCCAGTTCCGGCCTCGACAGCGTGTGGCGCTCGCCAATGCGCAGCGCCTTGGGAAGACGGCAAGACCCCGGCAGCGAGTACGGCGGAACTTGTCGTTTGACGTGACGAAGCACGAAATTGGCGATCCAGCCTTTGGGTTTTGCGAGCAGGTCTCCGACACCTGTCGTCACGACGTGTTCGACCGGCGTCTCGCCGATCACGTCGGCCAGCGTGTGCGCGAAATTTTCGACGATGACAATCGCCCTGGCACCGGAATCCTGCATCTGGTGCCTGAGTTCGCGGCCCGTGTACATCGGGTTGACGTTGACCGCGACCAGGCCGGCACGAAAAATCCCGCCCAGTACGACGGGATACTGCAGAACATTGGGCAGCATGATGGCGACCCGCTCGCCCTTCGTCAGCCCGAGTTCGCCCTGCAGGTAGCCGGCGAACTTCATCGATAGCTCGTCGAGTTGGCGATAGCTTATCGATGTGCCCATGCACGTGAACGACGGCCGATCGGCATAATCACGGAAACTCGACTCCATCATGTCGCGCAGTGAACGATGCTTCGGTTCGGGTACTTCCTCCGGGACTCCGTCCGGATACGACTTGAGCCAGATTTTTTCCAAAACGTCAGTTCCCCCGAAGCTTGCTATTGATTGTCATTGGCCGCCTGCCGCTCCCCGGGTTCGCCGAGGGTCTCCGCGATGATCGGCCATGCGTTGTCGAGCAGTATCGGCTGCGCAGCGGCGTTCGGATGAATGCCGTCGGACTGCATCAGCTTATCATTCAGCGCCACCCCTTCCATGAAAAATTCGATCCATGGAATTCCCTGTGCCGCCGAAACATCTCGAAACACCTGCTCGAATTCACGGGTGTATCTTGGCCCGTAGTTTAGCGGTATCCGGATGCCGAGTAGTACCACGTCAGCCCCGAACGCGCGGGCGGTCGCGATGATAGCCTCGAGATTCTCACGCATGCGTTGCGGCGGAAATCCCCTGAGGCCGTCGTTGCCGCCGAGCTCGAGGACGACGAGTTCCGGGCTGAAGCGCTCGATGGCCGATGCGATGCGCGTCTTGCCGCCTTCGGTCGTCTCGCCGGTGATGCTGGCGTTGACGACCCGATGTTCGTACCCTAAGCCCTGTAGCCGCTCCTGCAACAATGTGGTCCAGGACTGGTCAACATCGATACCGTAGCCGGCGCTCAGGCTGTCACCGAATACCAGGATCACGGGCTCATCGCTGGCCCGTACGGTCAGTGCCGTCAGAAATAACATTAAGCCTAAGGGAACGAGTCGTAATTGCATGTCGAATCCAGGAAGTGAGGAAAGGGCAGTCCTGTCTGCCACGTCGCTTGAGAAGCAGGTTAGCAGCCCGGAAGGTCCTCTGACCATTTTATCCGGCGTCAGTTTCAAGATGGACCGCGGCGAGTCGGTCGCCGTCGTCGGGCCCAGCGGCGCCGGCAAATCGACGCTGCTCGCGCTGCTCGCGGGCCTCGACCTGCCGACGTCGGGTTATGTCACGCTGAACGGCACGAACCTGTCGGAGCTCGACGAAGACGGCCGCGCACGCGTGCGCGCCGAAAGCGTCGGCTTCGTGTTCCAGTCCTTTCATCTCGTGCCGTCGCTGAATGCGCTGGAGAACGTCATGCTGCCGCTGGAACTGGCCGGCCACGATGATCCGCGGGCCGCGTCGCTCGATCTCGTCAAACGTGTAGGCCTCGCCGATCGCTACCGCCACTACCCGGCGCAGCTGTCCGGCGGCGAAAAACAGCGCGTCGCGATCGCGCGGGCGTTCGCGACCGAACCGGCCGTCCTGTTTGCCGACGAGCCGACCGGAAACCTCGATTCGAAGACAGGCGAAACCATCATGAACCTGATGTTCGACCTGAATCACCGCTCGTCGACAACCTTGGTGCTGGTGACTCACGATAACGCGCTTGCGGAACGCTGCAGCCGCGTCATCAGCCTCGATGGCGGGCGTATGACCAGCGACAGCCGCATCGCCGCATGAGGGCACTGCTCTACAGCCTGAGAAGCTTCGGCCGCGAGTTGCGCTCTGGCGAGGTGCTCGTGTTGCTGGCCGCGGTGATTCTCGCCGTCGCGGCGCTGACGGCCGTTGGCTTCCTGACCGATCGTATCGGCAAGGCCGTTGCGCGGCAGGCGAACGAAGTACTCGCGGCCGACCTGCGGCTGCGTTCGCCGGAACCGATACCGGATTCGTGGCGCGAGCTCGCTGGCGAGTATGGCCTGCAGACGGCGGACCTGCTGTCGTTCCCGACCGTCGTGTATGCGGGCGAGTCGAGCGCATTGTCGACGCTCTCTGCCGTTACGCCCGGATACCCATTGCGCGGCACGGTGCGTCTCGCCGATCGCCTGTTCGGCGAGGAACGGCCTGCCGACGGCATCCCCCCGCCCGGCGAAGTCTGGGTCGACAGTTCGCTGATCGCGCGCGTCGGCGCGCGCGTCGGCGACCTGCTCGAAGTGGGCAACAGCGCGCTCAGGATTGGCGCAATCGTCACCTATCGCCCGGACCAGTCCATCGGCTTTGCGTCGCTGGCGCCGACGCTGCTGATGAATGTCGACGATGTCGAAGCGAGCGGACTGATCGGCACCGGCAGTCGCGTGCGCTATGCGTTGCTGGTCGCCGGCAACGACGACAGCGTTGCCGAGTTCGATGCGGCGATTGCGGACCAGCTGCCGGATTCGCTGCGCCTGCGGTCGGCCGAGGAGTCGAGTGAGCGCGCCGTTGCCGCCGCCGATCGTGCACAACGTTTCCTGTCGCTGACGGCGGTCATCAGCCTGCTGTTGAGTGCCGTGGCCATCGCCATGTCGGCGCGTCGATTCGCGCATCGCCGCATGGATACGGTGGCGCTGATGAAGAGCCTGGGTGCAACGCAGGGCTTCGTCATCGCCGTCGCCATGATCCAGCTCGTGCTGATCGGCATTATCGGCGTTGCGGCCGGTAGCCTGCTCGGCTTCGGTGCCGAGGCGCTGTTGTCATGGATTCTGGCGGACATCATCGCCGGCGACCTGCCGGAGCCGGGCCTGATGCCCGTGGTACTGGCCAGCGGCAGCGCACTGGTATTGCTGATCGGGTTTGCCCTGCCGTCGCTGATTCAGTTACGCAATACGCCGCCATTGCGTGTGCTGCGGCACGACGCGATGCCGCCGGCGCCATCGCGCCTGTTCGTTGCGGGGGTCTCGCTCGCGGCCGTCGCGCTGCTGCTGTACCGCGCCGTCGGCGATGCAAAGCTGCTGATAATCGTGCTCGGCGGTATCGTCGCGATCTCGGCTGCACTGTACCTCGTCGGCAGGGGCCTCGTGTCGGTGATGGGGCGATTTCGTTCCGGTGTCGGCGTTGCCTGGCGCTACGGGCTCGCCAACGTTGCCCGGCGCGGGCGCGCCAGTGCTGTGCAGGTCGTTGCGTTCGGGCTCGGCCTGACCGTGCTGCTGCTGCTGACGCTGGTGCGCACCGATCTGCTCGAAGGCTGGCGCCAGACGCTCGACGAGAATGCGCCGAACCAGTTCCTGATCAACATACAGCCACACGAAACGGATTCCGTCGCGAATATTTTCGAAGCGCGCGGCATCGAGCCGCCGGACTTCTCGCCGCTGGTGCGCGCACGCATGACGGACATCAACGGCGTATCGGTGAAAGATAGGGAGTACCCGGAAAGCGATGCCCGATGGTTCGTGAATCGCGAACAGAACCTGTCGTGGGCACGCACGCTCTCCGACAGCAACGAACTCGTCGCCGGCACTTGGTGGCCGGCCGACTACGACGGCCCGCCGCTGGTATCGATCGAGGAAGAGGTATCGATGGAGACCGGTATCGGAATCGGCGACATCGTCATGTTCGAGATCGCCGGGCAGTCGCTTGAGGCAGAGGTTGCGAGCGTTCGCGCAATCAACTGGGACTCGTTCCAGCCGAATTTCTTCCTCGTGCTGTCGCCAAATGCGTTGCTCGATTACCCGACGACGTTCATCGCCAGCATGCGCGTCGAGCCGGGAGAGCGTTCGGCACTGGCCGAGCTCGTGCGCCAGCACCCGACGATCTCGGTCATCGACCTCGACTCGATCCTGGCGCAGGTGCGCGGCATCATCGAGAAGGCGAGCCTGGCCGTGCAAGCCGTGTTCTTTTTCACGCTGGCCGCCGGCATTGCCGTGCTGTTTGCTGCGGTGCAGTCGACGATCGACGAGCGCCGTTTCGAAAGCGCGATGTTACGGGCGCTGGGGGCACGCAAGCGCGTCGTGTTTGCCGGCGTCATGGCCGAGTTCGCTGCGCTGGGCGCAGCTGCGGGCGTGCTCGCCTCAGCGGGTGCTTCCATTCTCGCCGCCGTGGTTGCCGTGAACCTGTTCAATTTGCCGTACACGTTCAACCCGATGCTGTGGGTTGCCGGGTTGTCGGCCGGAATCCTTGTCGTCTGCGCGAGCGGTATCGTCGCGGCGCGCGGTGCCGTCAATGCTGCACCGGTCGATGTGCTGCGGAGCGCCGCGACGTGAGCGACGAGATGCTGTCCTGCGGCATTGTCCTGGCGCGGCCTGCCGACGACGGCGTACGCACGTTGGTGTTACGCGCCTATCACCACTGGGACTTTCCCAAAGGGCTGCGCGAACAAGGCGAGGGGCCGCTGGAGGCGGCACAACGTGAGCTGGCCGAAGAGACCGGCATCCGGGAGATCGAGATGCGCTGGGGCGAACGCTTCCTGGAGACGGGGCCGTACAGTCGCGGCAAGACCGCACGCTATTACCTCGCCGCGACAACGATCGAGACGGTGACTATGGGGCTGTCGCCCGAAACCGGCATGCCCGAGCACCACGAGTGGCGCTGGGTCAGCTTCGACGAAGCCTACGACCTCGCGTCGCCACGGGTGCGCACTGTCGTCACCTGGGCGCGCCAGGTCATCGGCACATGAAGCCCCTCGTGCCGCGACGATTCAGCCCGGCGCTGCATCTATCGGGGGTAAGCCAACTATTGGGGAGAATACCGATGCACCACCGAAATTTACTTGCGGCTGTGGCCGCGGGCGTGCTCGCGACCAGCGCATTCGCCGGTAATGACAAACATATGAGCATGTCGATCGCCGTCGTCGATGATGCCACGCAGGAAGAAGTCCGCATCGACCTCGACGACCAGGCGCTGGGGTTCAGGCTGGAGGACATGCAGGTCGGTGAGAATCGCGCCGTCGTCGACAACAACGGTCAGAACGTGCTTATCACGCGCGAGGAAAACGGCTTCAGGTTCGACGTCGACGGTAAAACGATCCGCACACCGCTGCGCCATGGCCCCGCCGACGGCGATTTTGACGTCGTCGTTATGGGCGCGCCACGTGGCGGCCCGGCTCACCGTGCGCTGCCGCCGCCGCTACTGCCAATGGCGCCAGGGTCCGCGGGTACGACGATCATCAGCAGTGAGCCGATTGACGAAGCTACGCAACAGGCCATCGCACAGCTGCTGGAATCGGCCGGTCATGACGGTAAGGTGCGATTTGTCGACCGCCAGGCGCCCGGCCACGGGCAACACGAGGTGCGTATCGTTGAAAAACGCATTGAGAAGAGTGCCGACTCGTCTCAGTGACCGGATCGCCAGCAGGATCTAGGGGCTTGTGGGGCTCGCGTCGTCGCTGTCGTCTTTGAGATAAGGCATGCGCAACACTTCGACGTGCACATCGCCGGGGTCACCGGCATCGGTATTGAAGTGCAGACCTACCAGCCCCTCGTCATTGACGCCGAAGAACAGCCGGGCCGACCCGACCTCTGCCATCGTCAGCACCGACAGGCCGCGAAGCTTGCTGAGGCGCGACACCAGGTCCGAGTCTTCGAAGTGCAGTTCGTTCAACGGATGTGGCTGCAGGTCGGCGAGCGCGATCAGATCGACAGGCTCGGGCAATCGCCACAGCGAACTGTGCCCGAGTTCATCGAGAAATGCGGTGGCGGTCAGGCTGCTGGTCAGCGGCAGCGACGCTGCCGAATAGGTTGCTTCGGATTCATCGGCAGAGACAGCGGCTGATAGCAGCAACAGCGTGCTCAGTACTGCGCCAACTTGTGCGATAGGGCCGGTCGATCTCACAGCGAAACTCCCCTGTGCCGTCGCGTTTTGTCCGCCGTTGATTATGGTGAATACAATGCAACGGCAGATAAGCCACTATCGCACGAATGCGGCAAAAAAAAGTGCATCTGCATCACGGCGTGAGGGACGGGGCGGATGCCGCATTATGTAACGGGTAGCGTCGCTACACGACCCGGTTGCGGAAATCACCGTTCGAGAACGCGCGAATATTGGCTGCGAGTTCGTCGATCGCATTCTGGCGTGCCTCGTTGGATGCCCAGGCAATGTGTGGCGTGACGATGAGGTTGTCGCCGTCGTAGTCGAGTAAGGGGTCACCGTCGGTCGGCGGTTCGTGGGGCAGAACGTCGACGGCGGCAGCGCTGATGACGCCGCCCCGCAGCGCGTCGGCAAGCGCGCGGGAATCGACGAGCCCGCCACGCGCGGTATTGACGAGAATTGCCGTGTCTTTCATTTTCTCGAGCTCGCGGACCCCGATCAGCCCGCGCGTTGCCGGGTTCAGCGGACAATGCAGCGACACGACATCGGATTGCTCGAGCAAATCGTCAAACGACACGCGCCCGTCGGGCACCTCGTTCGAACCCGGGCGCGCGGAGATGAGCAACGCCATGCCGAGCGCTCGTCCCGTCTCGGCAACACCCCGGCCAAGTGCGCCGTAACCGACGATGCCGAGCGTCATCGCCGACAGCTCGCGCACGGGGTGATCGAGCAGGAACGGATCTTCGGATTTCTGCCACAGGCCCTCCCGGACCGAGCGTCGAAAGAGCGGCAGGCTGTGCGTCAGCATCAGCAGCAATCCGAAGACGTGTTCAACGACAGAGCGTGTGCAGTAGTCACGAATATTGGCGACGGCAATTCCGTGTTCACGTGCGGCATCGAGATCGATGTTGTCGGTGCCGGTCGCGGTCAGGCCGATGAATTTCAGGGACGGCGCCGCGGCGATCAGATCCGGCGTCAACCGGGTCTTGTTGGTCAGTACGGCATCGGCATCTTGAATTCTGCCGCTGACCTCGTCGTCCTTTGTAACGTCATAAATGACGAGCTCATCGACGACCGATCTCAACGGGCCCACATCGAGGCCGCCACCCATCGTCGCGTAGTCGAGGAATACTGCTTTCATCAGCTCACGGGTTTTGCGCTACTCTTGAGGCCAGGGAGAACGATGGCCGATCAATTCTGGAAACGCAAATCCCTCGGCGAGATGACGCGGGGCGAGTGGGAATCGTTGTGCGACGGCTGTGGGCTGTGCTGCATGCATAAGGTCGAGGACGAAGACAGCGGTCAGCTGTTCTACACGAACCTCGCCTGCCGGCTGCTCGACACGAAGACCTGCCGCTGCAGCGACTACGGCAACCGGGAGCGCGAGGTGGCAGACTGCCTGGTGCTGACGCCGGAGCAGACCGGCACGTTCGAGTGGCTGCCGGCGAGTTGCGCTTACCGGCTGCTTGCCAACGGCGACGATCTGCCGGACTGGCACCCGTTGATCACCGGCGATCCCGAATCGGTTCACGAGGCAGGCATCTCGGTGCGCGGCAAGGTCGTGTCCGAGACGGTCACCAGCGAATGGACGGTATTGTGGAACGTGCACGAAATGACGAACCCGGAAGAATAATGACGGGCGCCCGATGAGCGATTACCCGACAGTCCCGCTGGACGAGTATTGCGAGTACCCGGTCGGGGAGATGCGGGCGCGAGTCGAGGCGCTGTACGACAGCCTTCGCAAACGCCGCACGGTGCGCGAGTTTTCCGACCGGCCAGTGCCGCGCGACATTATCGAGACCGCGCTAAGGGTCGCCAATACTGCGCCGAGCGGCGCCAATCTGCAGCCGTGGCACTTTGTCGTCATCACCGGAGCGGCAACGAAGAAGAAAATTCGCGAGGCCGCGGAACTCGAGGAACGCGAATTTTATGAGCATCGTGCGTCACCGGAGTGGCTCGCGGCACTCGAGCCTCTCGGCACCGATGAGAACAAGCCGTTTTTGGAAACGGCGCCGTACCTGATCGCCGTGTTCGTGCAGAAGTACGGCGTCCTGGACGATGGCCGCAAGGTGAAACATTACTACCCGACCGAGTCAACCGGGCTCGCGACCGGTCTGCTGATTACGGCACTGCACGAGGCCGGGCTCGCGACGCTGACGCACACGCCGAGCCCGATGAAATTTCTCAACGAGATCCTCGACCGGCCCTTGAGCGAAAGACCCTTCCTGCTGCTGGTCGCTGGTTACCCCGCCGACGATGCCCGCGTCCCGGACATCAGGCGCAAGACCCTGGACGACAACGTCACGTTCGTCGATGAGTAGAA